>NZ_WHNU01000031.1:0-118112 GCF_009362305.1 Burkholderia sp. BE17 | reverse complement strand
TTGCCTGATGACCATAGCGAGTCGGTCCCACCCCTTCCCATCCCGAACAGGACCGTGAAACGACTCTACGCCGATGATAGTGCGGATTCCCGTGTGAAAGTAGGTAATCGTCAGGCTCCCTAAGCCAGAAACCCCCGCCCGAAAGGCGGGGGTTTTTGCATTGGCGCGGCGGAAATACATGTCGAGCATCCGGCATGGGACGTATCTCGTGCTGTATGCGCCGATGGCCGCAAGGCCGGAACGCAACTTTCTGTTGTTTGTCGTGACGGTTGTTAAAGTTACTGCAGCAAGGACGCCGCAGGATTTGAGCCAAGGCGTATGGCGACTCGCCGAAAGAAGCGCTTCACGCTGAGCTACCACCAGGCAGTAAGGGCCGCGCTAAGCGGCCCTTGCCGCTTATTCCGGTTCGTCTTCCTGGGCAGCCTGACCGTAGGGCTGTTCTCGCCAGTTCAGCGCGCTGTGGTCGGGCGTGATGGTGACCTTTCGGAGGTCGAAATTGAACTCGAGATAGACGTGATCACCCGGTTTGAATCCGAACATCTCGAAATGCGCGTCGATGGCGCGCATCCATCGCATGTACGGCTGGCCATCCTGCGGAAGGTCAGGCTTGTTGTCGAGGGTCAGCTCAACCTCGGGATACCGTTTGAGCTTCTTGGGACGTGACTTACTATAGGCGTTAGCCATCTTCCGACTCCTTGTACGAGTTGGTTGTGGTCAGCGGGTCGTATGGGTGGCAGCCCATGCGGCCCGCGCTTTTTGCGGTGATGCAGTTCGAGTTTAAGCGAAGAAAGACGCTTGATGAGGCCAATACGTGCAAACTAGCCGAACGGTATAGGGTGCATCCGCCATCTAGAATTTCGTGCTGCCGAACCGTGAGGAGCGGAGGTTGCGGTTGGCGAAATTGTCGGCAAGTGGCAAGGAGAACTACGTGTCGTTGTTGAAGCGGATGTTCGATCAATTTGTGCGCCAGCGTCGGAATCAACGCATCACACGAGCGTTGCTGGAAGAGCACAGAGCAGCAGCGGTACGACTCTTCGATACGGATCTGGATGTCTTGCGCAAGACCTTCGCGAGTACGCCGACGGCGCTTCAGTCCACACCTCTTCCGAACTATCCTGGGGCCGTGTGGATGGGGCACATCGGCATCAATGCGTTTAGTGTGACGCAGGATATTGAGGTCGAACACTTCCCTGTCTATTTCAATCTTGTTGCGGCTGGCAATGAGCGTTTGGGGCGGCACTGGTTCGGGCGGAGTGATGCGACTCGTACGTTTTTCTCCAGTGCTGACCGTTTCTCGGGAAAAACGATCAGTTTGCTGACGAGTGACGTCGAACTCATTTGTGCAGTGTCAGCGGCAAAATTCAATCCGCCACCGCCCTGGATCGCGTGGTATGAGCTCGGCCCCCTGATTCACAATCTGCAAGGAGATGCGCAGTATTGGTACGAGAACGTCTGGGATCGATACTGGGAAAGTCTGAGTTTGGCCGAGCAAGATACGTTCGTCGAAGGGCGACGATCGTCGACTAACGCCTACCTTACCGCAACGCAGCGGGAGGATTGGATTGAATCAATTCGAATGCGGGACAAGCGATATCGAGAGCGATGAGGGGGGCGTCGAGCTTGGTATGAATGATATGGTGCCACCCGTCTGGTTCTGGAGCATGGACGCTACACAAGGAATCATGGCGGGATATCGGAAGGCGGCTTTCTGTCGACCGTGAACGTCGATCATTTCAAGTGTTACTCTCCGCGTGACCAACGGATGGCTGCAGTGTTGTAGTAGATGGAAGCGAATGACATGTTCTGAACAATAACGCTAGTAGGCTCGCCGCTCACATCACGGGAAAGGCATCCGGTCGATGCTTCATTGTGCGAAAGAGGTATGTGTCAGTGAAATCAAAGGCTTGGGTTTTTGTTCAATATACGAGTAACATTGGTAGCTGGTAACATGCAGGGCGTCGCAATCTCCGATGTGGTTCGTTACTATTGCGATGTGTTTGCACAAAATAGATGTTGCTACAAGAAAAGGTAGCTACATTTCATAATTTACGAAAATGGCAAAATCACAAAAACCTGCAGTCATAGATCGTATCTTCGACACGTTGTGGGATCCGGTGGGGCAACGGTTGCGTCGAACAGTTGTGACTAACGAAGATGTCGTGACCGCAATTGCGTGGTGCAGAGCGAACTTAGGATCGACTCTTTCGGAAAAGAATCCAGCGAATTTCATGAAAGATATTATTCGAGGAAGTAACGCCTCGAATATGTGGCCTGATCGATTGAAGGCGCGCCGTTATGGCGGAAGACAGGTTACCGGGGATGGCAACGTCTTCGAGTTCGTTCCTTACGAGGCTGGACAGGATGAGCCCTTCCCGAATCGATTCGGCTATCATGAGGGAGTATGGACACACAAAATTCAGAGTATTTCTATCCCGTTAGATAGCAAAGCGCTCGGACGTGATGATGAAACCTATCTCATCCAAGTTGCTGTAAAGCTAGCTGTTGTGGAGACACACTTTGCTTTGCGCTCGCCAATCGATGTTATCGAATTGACTCATCTTCAGATCGGTATAAAATTGAGACTATGCGAAGTCGATTCGCTATTCTCAGCAAAATATCGCGACGAAAATGGAGTGACTCAGCAGATGATTATTACTGCTGAGGCCAAAAAGAAAAATCAACGTATTCTGGAAGAACAAGTGATGCAGCAGGTAAAGGCTGCGTTCAACGAGACTCCAGTAAATCTCGTTGTGCCTATCGCAATGACTTCGACTACGGATGGTATCTACTTGGCAGAATTCAAGGCGATTAGGCGCAACGAGCTCGCGATTTTTACTGAGTTAGAGCTAGAGCAGGAGGCGTTATACGAGCTCTGTCCCCGCGTCCAAGGTATCTAGTTGATTGTCGCCAACGGATTGCTGTTGCTCCGTATCCGTTGCGCGGTCATCCCATTGTTTGCGTTTGGGGGCGCCCTTCTTGTCGCGTTTGCCGATGGGAGTGGAGATGCCAAAGTATGTCGATGCTTGCCCCATGTCCATTTGCAGCAATGAGACATTTCCTTGCTTCACAGGATCGTTGGGTACTGTGGGTTGTACCCCAAGCGCGTCGATTACTTGTGCAGCGACAGCGCGAGCGAGCGGCGGTGGAACGGAATTGCCGATTTGGCGTGCGCCATGCCACTTAGTTTGGTGGAGGCGGAACCAGTCTGGAAATCCGTGCAGACGCGCCATCTCTCTGACGGTAATACAGCGAGCATATTTGTAATGTATTGGGCGCGGTGACGTAAATGCGCCTCGGGCGCTGTCGGTTCCAGCGCGCAAAGTGTTACTCACGCCAGTTCGTGGCAGCTTGAAGAATCGAGAGATTGGTTCGACCGTTCCTTCTTGGGTTTCCTCGAACCTACGACGGGAGATGTCTGTATGGTCCGAGCGCATGCTGCTGGTCAAAACAGACGTATTGGACTGGCGTGAATATGAGAAATCCCAGGGTGGTCGAACGGTGCCGCGAAGAGTTTTGGCATACGCACTCGGTTTACCCCACTTCACCTTCACGGCATCCGAGCTTAGGAGTTCTTCATAATCTTCGGCATCAGGAACATCGTTGAGGGCGTCGTAGCATGACGGACCTTCGGGCAACTTTGCGAGATCGGCTTCAGTGCCTGCCGGTCGAAAGATTGGTGCGGGGTAAGCAGGTAGCTCGCTTCCTTTCTTGCAGCCCATCAAGATCAATCGCTCACGGAACTGCGGTGCGCCAAAGTGCGCGGCATTCAAAATTTTCCATGGCAGACGGATATCGTAGCCAATGGATGAGAATTCCGCGATAAGCTCATTCAGGAACTGTGCGTGCTTGCCGACAGTAATGCCTTTGACATTCTCAAATACGAATGCCTGAGCATCCAATTCATGTACTAGGCGGACGAAGTGCCGAACGAGTGCGTTACGTGGATCGTCTAGGGCGCGCTGCCCGATCATTGAAAACCCTTGGCAAGGAGCACCGCCGAACACCACATCGACTCTTTTCTTTCCGATTCCTGCGGCCTTTCGAATCTGCGCGCCAGTAAGCTTTTCGACGCTGAGAGGGATCACAGCGCAATCAGGAAAATTGAACTCATGGACAGCGGCATGGATGGGATCGATTTCAACGGCGGCAACGACGTCGAAGCCTGCCTGCTCGAATCCGAGCGATAGTCCGCCGGCTCCGGCGAACAGGTCGATTCCAATTGGTCGGCTCATGGTTACTCTCTTCCTATCACAGCATCAGATTATTAGAACGGGATCGTACCGGAATGTTGTCAACAAGTCGATCGAAATTTTGCACTTTGGCCCAAGAACGAGCTCAACGTCTCTTCTACTGCCGATAGGTCCCGTAGTTCGCATTGCCATACCGTCAACACGCTCCAACCGGCTTGGGTTAGATCGGCAACATTCCTGGCATCTCTATCTCGGTTCGCTTGGATTTTGGGACCCCAGTAGTCAACGGACGACTTCGGTAACGCCCCCTTCTTACAGTTGTGCCCATGCCAGTAGCAGCCATGGACGAAAATGACCTTCTTGCGACCAGCGAATACGATGTCTGGAGTGCCGGGCAATCCGCGGACGTTCAAGCGATACCGATAGCCAAGACGATGCAGCAGCTTTCGCACGGTCAACTCGGGCCCGGTGTTTCGGGTTCCGACCGCACGCATGATCTTACTGCGCTGGGCTGGGGTACGGGTATCGGCCATTAGGCATAGTGCAGAGGGCGATTGCCTTGCATATTGTTGCGCCCATCGGTGGCGACGTCACAATTGCTCGCGGATGAAATGGGGCGTCGCATGGATCAAGCTTGCGGAGACTCTGCGGACATGCAGTCGATCACAGGGCCGAGGTGGCGATACCGAAGAGATTGCTGCTGCCGGTATCATGGTCGTACACGAGGTGACGGTTGGTCTGGACTCAACATCTGATCGGAGGGCGTCGAAGATTGGCACCGAAGCATCCCTGCTGTGGTTGCCAATCTTCGGTACTGTACCTCAAACGTCAATATTGCCAGCCCGCAGAGCATTGCTCTCAATAAACGCCCGACGCGGCTCCACATCATCCCCCATCAGCGTAGTAAAGATCCCATCCGCCGCAATAGCATCCTCGATCTGCACGCGCAGCAGTCGCCGCACCGTCGGATCCATCGTCGTTTCCCACAGCTGACCAGGGTTCATCTCTCCGAGCCCCTTATACCGCTGCTTCGAAACATTCCGTTCGGCATCCGCAAGCAGCCACTTCATCGCGCTCTTGAAGTCGCTCACAGCCATGCTGCGCTCACCACGCTTGATAACAGCACCTTCCCCGATAAGCCCCGTGAAGGTATTCGCGGTGGCCACGAGCTGCTGATAATCCGCCGTGTGCTGGAATTCCTGATCGATGACCGAAACCCGCACATTCCCGTGATGGGTGCGTTCGACATGCAGCGACCGCTGCTCGCGCACCGGATCATACGAAGGCACCACGCGCACTTCGTTCTTCAGCGCTTCATCATGCAACGCAGCGTGCAGCGCCTTAGCCGAAGCCTCCGTAGAAGCCTCGTTGGAGAGATCAATAGCAACCCCGTCCATGATCGCTTCCAGCGCGGCCGGGTCATACAACCGGCTCAACCGGTTGATCACGCTCTGCGACAGCAGATACGACCGCGCCAGCTCCCCAAGCGCGTCGCCGGAAATCACGGCCGCATTCTCGCCAGGCACCAGCTCCGAGCCTTGCAGCGCCAACCGCAGCATGTGCGCGTTGAGCTCCACATCGTCCTTCAGATACCGCTCGTCCTTGCCCGCCTTGATCTTGTAAAGCGGCGGCTGCGCGATATACACATACCCGCGCTCGATCATGTCCGGCATCTGGCGATAGAGGAACGTGAGCAGCAGCGTCCGGATGTGCGCACCGTCGACGTCCGCGTCGGTCATGATGATGATGCGGTGATAGCGCAGCTTGTCGAGGTTGTAATCTTCCTTGCCGATGCCGCAGCCAAGCGCGGTCACGAGCGTGACGATCTGCTCCGACGACAGCAGCTTGTCGTAACGCGCCTTCTCGACGTTCAGCACCTTGCCGCGCAGCGGCAGGATTGCCTGGAACTTGCGGTCACGCCCTTGCTTGGCCGAGCCGCCTGCCGAGTCGCCCTCGACGATGTAGATTTCGCACTTCGCCGGGTCTTTCTCCTGGCAGTCCGCGAGCTTGCCCGGCAGGCCGACGCCGTCGAGCACACCCTTGCGGCGCGTCATCTCGCGCGCCTTGCGCGCAGCATCGCGCGCACGCGCGGCTTCGACGATCTTCCCGCAAATGATCTTCGCGTCGAGCGGCGTTTCCAGCAGGAACTCTTCCAGCGCCTTCGCCACGACTTCTTCAACCGGCGCGCGCACTTCGGACGAAACCAGCTTGTCCTTCGTCTGCGAGCTGAACTTCGGCTCCGGCACCTTCACCGACAGCACGCACGACAACCCTTCACGCATGTCGTCGCCGGTCGTTTCGACCTTGGCCTTCTTCGCGATTTCGTTATCGGTGATGTACTTGTTGATGACGCGCGTCATCGCGGCCCGCAGGCCGGTCAGGTGCGTGCCGCCGTCGCGCTGCGGAATATTGTTCGTGAAGCACAGCACGTTCTCGTTGTAGCTGTCGTTCCACTGCATCGCGACTTCGACGCCCACGCCGTCCTTCTCGCCGTTGGCGTGGAAAATCGTCGGGTGCAGGTTGGTCTTCGTCTTGTTGATGTACTCGACGAAGCCCTTCACACCGCCGGCGAACGCGAAATCGTCTTCCTTGCCCGAACGCAGGTCGGTCAGGCGAATCCGCACGCCGTTGTTCAGGAACGAGAGCTCGCGCATCCGCTTCGCGAGGATGTCGTAGTGATATTCAACCGTGCCGAAAATGGTCGGATCGGCCATGAAGTGCACTTCGGTGCCGCGGTTCTCGGTATCGCCGGTCACGAGCATCGGCGACACTTCCACGCCGTCCACCATCTCGAGCACGCGATCCTGCGCGACGCCGCGATGGAACTCCATGAAACGCTTCTTGCCGCCGCGGCGCACGGTGAGGCGCAGCCAGCTCGACAGCGCGTTCACGCACGACACGCCCACGCCGTGCAGGCCGCCGGACACCTTGTAGCTGTTCTGGTCGAACTTGCCGCCGGCGTGCAGCTCGGTCATCACGATCTCGGCGGCGCTGCGCTTCGGCTCGTGCTTGTCGTTCATCTTCACGTCGGTCGGAATCCCGCGGCCGTTGTCGGTCACGGAAATCGAGTTGTCGGCGTGAATCGTCACGTGGATGTCGTTGCAGTACCCGGCCAACGCTTCGTCGATCGAGTTGTCGAGCACCTCGAACACGAGGTGATGCAGACCGGTGCCGTCCGACGTGTCGCCGATGTACATCCCGGGGCGCTTGCGCACCGCTTCCAGACCTTCGAGGATCTGGATCGACGAGGCGCCGTAGCTGCTGTTATCGGGTTGCGAATTGTGCTGTTCACTCATGGATATCTTCCGGTTCTGCGAGGCCACTCTAGTGGCGGCGCGGTGCGTTTCAGCGAGAAATCGCCGGGCCGCTCCAGTTTCCTGGCTCGTCCACGGTGCCGGTCAGGCACCGAAAGGACGGGTTGTCGGTTCGCCATAAAAACGCCAAAGGGGCTTGCCGCCCCCTGGTGTGTGTCTTGATGTCGCGCGCGTCAGATGCGCATCGGCATCACGACATACTTGAACTCGTCGTTCTCGGGCACCGTGATCAGCGCGCTCGAGCTGGCGTCGCCGAGGCTCACCTGCACGGTGTCGACCTTCAGGTTCGCGAGCACGTCGAGCAGATACGTGACGTTGAAGCCGATGTCGACGGTGTCGCCCTGGTAGGCGATTTCCAGTTCTTCCTGCGCCTCTTCCTGATCGGCGTTGGTCGACATGATCTTCAGCTGGCCCGGCGCGATGATGCAGCGCACGCCCTTGAACTTGTCCGAGGTCAGGATCGCCGCGCGTTGCAGCGAGCGCTGCAGTTCTTCACGGCCGATCTCGAACGTGTTCTTGTGCGCCTTCGGGATCACGCGCTGGAAGTCGGGGAACTTGCCCTCGACGAGTTTCGACACGAGCTCGACCTGGCCGAACGTGAATTTGGCCTGGGTTTGCGCGATGTCGATGGTGACGGTGTCGTCGATGTCTTCGAGCAGGCGTTGCAGCTCGAGGATCGTCTTGCGCGGGACGATCACTTCCTGGCGGCCGAACGTGCCGCCTTCGAGCTTCATCGACGAGAACGCGAGGCGGTGGCCGTCGGTGGCCACGGCCATCAGTTGGTCGCCGTCGACGACGAGCAGCATGCCGTTCAGGTAGTAGCGGATGTCCTGCTGCGCCATCGCGAAGTGCACCATGCCGAGCAGCTGGCGGAACGACTTCTGCGGGACGGTGAGGGTCGCGCCGAAATCCTTCGCCTGCGCGACGGTCGGGAACTCGTCGGCCGCCAGCGTCTGCAGTGCGAAACGGCTCTTGCCCGATTGCACGGTGAGGCGCTTGTCGGCGAGCGACAGCGTGACCTGGCCGTCAGGCATCGCGCGCAGGATGTCGAGCAGCTTGCGGGCCGCGACGGTGGTGGCCACCTGGTCGCCGCCGACGCCGAAATCGGCGCGCGTGGTGATCTGCAGCTCCAGGTCGGTCGACAGGAATGAAACGTCCGGGCCGTTCTTGGTGATCAGCAGGTTGGCGAGGATCGGCAACGTATGGCGGCGTTCGACGATGCCGCTGACCGTTTGCAGCGGCCTGAGGAGGGTGTCTCGTTCGGTCTTGACCAGTTGCATAGAGTTCCTTCGTTGAGTAACGGCCTGCAGCGCAGCAGCCTCGCAGCGCCCCGCCAGCCGGGCTCTTGGCCCACCACCGCCGGGGCGGTCAAACCAGTATTGTGCCTCAAAACCGAACCGCCCCCCTTAATTTGGGGCGGATGCCGAATTATCAAGCGCGCCCGCGCGCTCAGCCCTTCAGCGTCTGTTCCAGCACGTGCAGCTCGTGATTGAGCTGCGCATCCTTGCTGCGCTCGTCGGCGATCTTGCGCACCGCGTGCAGCACGGTGGTGTGATCGCGCCCGCCGAACAGCTCGCCGATTTCCGGCAGGCTCTTCTGCGTGAGTTCCTTCGCGAGATACATCGCGATCTGCCGCGGCCGCGCGATGTTCGCGGGACGCTTCTTCGAATACATGTCGGCGACCTTGATGTTGTAGAAGTCGGCGACGGTCTTCTGGATGTTCTCGACCGAAATCTGCCGGTTCTGCACGGTCAGCAGGTCCTTCAGCGCTTCCTTGGTCAGCTCGATCGAGATCTCGCGGCCGTGGAACTTCGAATACGCGAGGATCTTGCGCAGCGCGCCTTCGAGTTCGCGCACGTTCGAGCGCAGGTGCTTCGCGACGAAGAACGCGACATCTTCAGACAGGTTCACGCCTTCCGACTGCGCCTTGCGCATCAGGATCGCGACGCGCATTTCCAACTCGGGCGGCTCGATCGCGACGGTCAGGCCCGAGTCGAAACGCGAGATCAGGCGATCGTCGATACCCGAGATTTCCTTCGGATACGTGTCGCTGGTGATGATCACCTGCGCCTTGTTCGCGACCAGCGCCTCGAACGCGTAGAAGAATTCCTCTTGCGTGCGCGACTTGCCGGAGAAGAACTGGATATCGTCGATCAGCAGCAGGTCGAGCGAGTGGTAGTAGCGCTTGAAGTCGTCGAACGCCTTGCGCTGGTACGCCTTCACCACATCCGACACGTATTGCTCGGCGTGGATGTAGCGGATCCGCGCGCCGGCCTTGTCGAGCAGCAGCTGGTTGCCGATCGCGTGGATCAGGTGGGTCTTGCCGAGGCCGACGCCGCCGTACAGGAACAGCGGGTTGTACGAGATGCCGGGGTTGTCCGCGACCTGGATCGCGGCGGCGCGCGCCAACTGGTTGGCCTTACCGGTCACGAAGTTGTCGAACGTGAGTACGGGGTTCAGCTTCGAGCGCTCGTACATCGAATCGGCTTCGCCGCCATTGGCGGGTGCGGCACCGGGGCCCGGGCGCCACGTGCGGCGGCCGGCGGCCGCTTCGTGCGCGGGCAGGCTCGGCAGGTCGATGTCGGCGTCGTCGGCGTTCAGGTGGTGCGCGGCGGCCGCCGACGGCGTCATCGGCACGTCGGCCGGCGCGGCGGGCGCAGCCGCGGCATGCGCGGTCAGGTTGGCGGCGATCGCGGCCACCGTGGCGGCCGGGCCGCTCGGCTGCAGCGGCGCGCGCGGGGCTGCCGACGCGGCGCCGGCTGCGGCGCTGCGCATGCCGGCCTTCGGATCGAGGACGAACTGGACTTCGATCGGCGCGTTCCAGAAATCCCGGGCCAGATCGGAGATCCGGCCCGAAAACTGGCTCTTGACCCAGTCCAGCTTGAAGCGGTTCGGCGCGGCGATGGACAGCGTGTTCGCCGACGCATCGAAGGCCACCGGGGCCAAGGGTTTGATCCACGTCACGTACTGCTGGGGCGTCAGCTCGCGCTCCAGCAGTGCGGAACAGTGTTGCCAGAAATCGTTCATCAAGTAGCTGTCGTTTTTTGCATGCACAGCGCGGCTCGCCGGCGCCCTTGTCGCGATGGCGCAACAAGGCCCGAAGCGGTCGTGCGAGCGTGCCTCGGACGCCTGCGTCACAGTCGTGGAGAGGCAGGCGGGAGCCGGGGCGGCGTGCGGGATTCTTGGAGATAAGGCGAGATTCTAACGCCAAACGCGGCCACAGCGGGACTTATCCACAGGCTGTGATTGTGGGTCGCGGGGCCGGATCGGCGCGGGCCGGCACAGGCGCGTGACTCGTAAAGTATTGACCGTCAAGAGAAAAACGGTTTAAATAGCGGGTTCCGCGAAAACCAATCCTGTATTCCCGGCGATTGCGTTCGCCCGAATGCCTCCGGTTAAGGGCACGCGGTCCCCTGAATTTCGACATTCTCGAACAAGTGAGAACATCATGAAACGTACTTACCAACCGTCCGTGACGCGCCGCAAGCGCACCCATGGCTTCCGTGTCCGCATGAAGACGGCAGGTGGCCGCAAGGTCATCAACGCTCGCCGCGCGAAGGGCCGCAAGCGCCTCGCCATCTAAGGCAGGTTGCGCGCTGTGTCCGCCGTCCGCAGTCCCGCGGAAGGTGCCGTCGAGCCGGGTGCGAATCCGTCGCAGACGAAAGCCGCCTTCCCGAAAGCTGCGCGACTTCTGAAAACGGATGAATTTTCATCCGTTTTTCGTTTGCGCCCCTGGCGGCGTTCCGCGCACTTCGTGATTTACGGCAAGCCGACTGGTGAGCCCGCGCGTCTGGGGCTCGTCGTCGGCAAGAAGTATGCGCCGCGTGCAGTCACGCGTAATCTCGTGAAGCGGCTGGCGCGCGACGCGTTTCGCTTGCGCCAGGCTGAATTCGCCGGTTACGACCTGCTGCTGCGGCAGCACACGCGCTTCGACAAGAAAGCGCTGCCGAGCGCGGCTTCCGCCCCGCTCGCGGCGATGTGCGCGGCCGAGATCCGCGAGCTGCTCGACAGGGCAGTCCGGGAAATCGCGCGCCGTGCGTCGAAGCCCGCGTCCGAGTGACGCATCCGTTCGCGGTGCGGCGTTCGCGCCCGCCCGGCCGGTTTTGACGCGGCGCCGAACGGCGTCGCCCAAGGTATGGAAACGGTCTTGATCGCGTTGCTGCGCTTCTACAAGGTTGCCGTGAGCCCCCTGCTCGGCAACCGTTGCCGTTTTTATCCTTCCTGTTCGGATTACGCGCGCGAGGCAATCCAGTATCATGGCGCCGCGCGCGGCACGTATCTCGCCGTCAGGCGCGTGTGCCGATGCCATCCGTTTTCCGCGGGCGGCATCGACCTCGTCCCGCCGCCCAACTCCGACAATCGCGCTCGCGGCGAAGCCGACGCGCGGTCCCATCGACTCTGAGACAACGCATGGATATCAAACGCACCGTCCTATGGGTGATCTTCTTCATGTCAGCTGTCATGCTGTACGACAACTGGCAGCGTTCCCATGGACGCCCGTCGATGTTCTTCCCGAGCGCCACGCAGACTGCCCCCGCGGCCGCTGCCGGCGGCGCATCGGGCACGGGCGCGACGACGACGACCGCAGGTGAAGTGCCTGCCGCCGCAGCCGGCGCCGCACCGTCGACGACGGCACCGGCCGCCCAGGCGCAGCTCGTGAAGTTCTCGACCGACGTGTACGACGGCGAAATCGACACGCGCGGCGGCACGCTCGCGAAGCTGACGCTGAAGAAGCAGGGCGACGGCAAGCAGCCCGACCTGTACATCACGCTGTTCGACCACACGGCCGGCCACACGTATCTCGCACGCTCGGGCCTGCTCGGCGGCGACTTCCCGAATCACAACGACGTCTACACGCAGGTGAACACCGGCTCGACGTCGATGACGGGCGACCAGAACGCGCTGAAGCTGTCGTTCGAATCGCCGGTGAAGGGCGGCGTGAAGGTCGTGAAGACCTACACGTTCACGCGCGGCAGCTACGTGATCGGCGTCGATACCAAGATCGACAACGTCGGCACGGCGCCTGTCACGCCGACGGTCTACATGGAACTCGTCCGCGACAACACGGCCGTCGAAACGCCGATGTTCTCGCATACGTTCCTCGGGCCGGCGGTCTACACGGACGCGAAGCACTTCCAGAAGATCAACTTCAGCGACCTCGACAAGAACAAGGCCGACTACGTGACCTCCGCCGACAACGGCTGGGTCGCGATGGTGCAGCACTACTTCGCGTCGGCCTGGATTCCGCAGCAGGGCACGAAGCGCGACATCTACGCTGAGAAGATCGATCCGACGCTGTATCGCGTCGGCGTGAAGCAGCCGGTCGCCGCGATCGCACCGGGCCAGTCGGCCGACGTGCAGGCACGCCTGTTCGCCGGTCCGGAAGAAGAGCGCATGCTCGAAGGCATCGCGCCGGGCCTGGAACTCGTGAAGGACTACGGCTGGGTGACGATCATCGCGAAGCCGCTGTTCTGGCTGCTCGAGAAGATCCACGGCTACGTCGGCAACTGGGGCTGGGCGATCGTGCTGCTGACGGTGCTGATCAAGGCCGTGTTCTTCCCGCTGTCGGCTGCGAGCTACAAGTCGATGGCGCGCATGAAGGAAATCACGCCGCGCATGCAGGCGCTGCGCGAACGCTTCAAGAGCGATCCGCAGAAGATGAACGCCGCGCTGATGGAGCTGTACAAGACCGAGAAGGTCAATCCGTTCGGCGGCTGCCTGCCGGTCGTGATCCAGATCCCGGTGTTCATTTCGCTGTACTGGGTGCTGCTCGCGTCGGTCGAGATGCGCGGTGCGCCGTGGATTCTGTGGATTCACGACCTGTCGCAGCGCGATCCGTTCTTCATCCTGCCGGTGCTGATGGCCGTGTCGATGTTCGTGCAGACGAGCCTGAACCCGACGCCGCCGGACCCGGTCCAGGCGAAGATGATGAAGTTCATGCCGATCGCGTTCTCGGTCATGTTCTTCTTCTTCCCGGCCGGCCTCGTGCTGTACTACGTCGTGAACAACGTGCTGTCGATCGCGCAGCAGTACTACATCACGCGCAAGCTCGGCGGGGTCAAGAAGAAACCGGCCTGACGCCCGTCGCATCCGTGGGCGGCGAGCCGCCCGCGATGCACGTAAAAAAGCCGCATGGTTCGCCCATGCGGCTTTTTTTGTTTCTCGGCGGCGGCGCGCGGTGTGCGTTGCGCGTGCCGTTCCCGGTCAGGCTTTCTTCGCTTCGATTTTCGGTTCGCCGTAGAACTGCTCGACCAGTTCCTGAACGAGGTAGCGCTGATGCGGAGACAGTGCCTCGATCTTCGACGCGAGTTCGATCGTCTCGGGCGTCGGCGGATAGCGCTCGTCGCGCGGCAACGGTTGGGGCGTCGGGTGTTCGATCACGCTCGGCGACGGCCCGTAATGCAGCCAGTGCAGTTCGACGCGCAGCCATTCGGCGAGCGTTTCGAGTTTGTCCGACGTCGGAATCGTGCGGCCCGTCAGCCACTTGTGCGCGGTTTGCGGCGAAACGGGATGCGTTCCGCGGTGGCGCAGATTGAACCGATTCGCAAGCTCCGTCGCACCGGTGACCTTCTCCGGACTGCGCCGCAGGGCGAATTTCAGGCGTTCCGAGAACGCGGCTTTTTCTTCGGATGTCGGCATGGGGGAGATTGTGCAATTCCACCGATGCGTTTCAGACAACCATATGGGATAAACGTATCTCATTCGGACTAATCCCGGGCTTGCGCAGGATGAGCCGCGGAATTGAGGGACGCCGTGTCAGCCCGCTCCGGCAGGCATACTCGTCCGAAACGGTGGCTGTGTCATCACGCTGGACTGATACTCGACTTATCCCCGGTGGGATAAATTCGGGCGAGTCCGAATACCGCGTGGCGTCCGGTGGCGTGTGAGCCGGCACGCTACAATGCCGGCGTTCCGATGCCCGAACTGTTGCGCGGGCGCACCACTCATTGCCTGATTACCCGATTCATCCGATTCCCATGCTCGCTACCGATTCCGATCCGATCGTCGCCATTGCCACTGCTGCCGGCCGGGGCGGCATCGGCGTCGTCCGCGTGTCGTTCGGGCGCGGCGGCGAGGCGGCCGCGCGGCCGCTGATCGACGCGTTGTGCGGGCAGAAGCTCGCGCCGCGCCATGCGAGCTATGTGCCGTTCCTGGACGAGCACGGCGCGCCGCTCGACCGCGGGATCGCGCTGTATTTCCCGGCGCCGCATTCGTACACCGGTGAACATGTGCTCGAGCTGCAGGGGCATGGTGGGCCGATCGTGATGCAGCTGCTGCTGCAGCGCTGCCTGGATGCGGGGCGCGGTTTCGGGCTGCGGCTCGCGGAGCCGGGCGAGTTCACGCGGCGCGCGTTCCTGAACGACAAGCTCGACCTCGCGCAGGCCGAGGCCGTTGCCGACCTGATCGAGGCAAGCACCGAGGCCGCCGCGCGTTCGGCCGGGCGTTCGCTTGATGGCGCGTTTTCGCGGCAGATCCATGCGCTCGTCGAAGACGTGATCACGCTGCGGATGCTGGTCGAGGCGACGCTCGATTTTCCGGAAGAGGAGATCGATTTCCTGGAAGCGGCCGATGCACGCGGCAAGCTCGCGAAGATCCGCGAGCAGCTCGCGCACGTGCTTGGCGATGCGCGGCAGGGTGCGCTGCTGCGCGAAGGGTTGTCGGTCGTGCTTGCGGGGCAGCCGAACGTCGGCAAGTCGTCGCTGCTGAATGCGCTGGCCGGCGCGGAGCTGGCGATCGTCACGCCGATCGCGGGCACGACGCGCGACAAGGTCGCGCAGACGATCCAGGTCGAAGGAATTCCGCTGCACATCATCGATACGGCCGGGTTGCGCGAGACGGAGGATGAAGTCGAGCGAATCGGGATTGCGCGCACGTGGAGCGAGATCGAGCGCGCGGACGTCGTGCTGCACCTGCTCGATTCGCGCACGGGGCTGACGCCGGACGACGAGACGATCGCAGCGCGGTTTCCGGGCGGCGTGCCGGTGGTGCGCGTGCTGAACAAGACGGATCTGACCGGCGTGCCGGCCCGCGTCGAGCATCCGGCTGCGGAAGGCGATCTGACCGAGGTGCATCTGTCGGCGAAGCGCGGCGACGGGATCGACATGCTGCGTGCGGAACTGCTGCGGATCGCGGGGTGGCAGGCGGGAGCCGAAGGCGTGTATCTCGCGCGCGAGCGGCATCTGATCGCATTGCGAGCGGCGCAGGAGCATCTGGCGCAGGCGGCGGATCATGCGGAGCAAAGAGCGCAGTCGCTCGATCTGTTTGCCGAGGAGCTGAGGCTCGCGCAGGAACAGCTCAATGCGATTACCGGGGAGTTCACCTCGGATGATCTGCTGGGGGTGATTTTCAGCAGGTTTTGTATCGGGAAGTGAGCGGTCGCAAAAAGTTGCAGGCGAGAATGGTCTGCCGTTGCCTGGACGGCCGTCGGCGTGGCGATCATCAAACGGGCCGGCGCAGAGTCGTTTTACAAGCGCGGACGCGCTGCTAATAGTCTGTCGCTAAGCAATGGAGGCAGCGATATATAAACAGAGTTATCGCCGCCGTCACCCCTTGAAAAGGATACGTATACGTCACTATAGCTATGCCAGGAAATTTCCGGAACAGGTGTGCTAAATGTATGTTGAGCCAGCAATTTTCCGGTTTGCGCACTATATACGCGGCCAGCGTACTGGGGATTTCCGCCCGGAACCCGGGTTAGCAGGCATAGATTGGCAATATATGTTCCGTCCGGGGATGTCGATTTTCTGCACTCTTCTCCGTACGGTGTGCGATCAATGGCGAAAAAAACGATAAGCACAATAACGAGCAGTGTGCGGGAAACTCTGGAAACTGCAAAAGTACTTTGAGGTGATTTGTTACTCGATTTATTTTGCGTATTGCTCATGGAAGATTGGTCCGTAGGAATACCATGAGCATATCGTTTGTCGGGGGCGATGCCAAAATCTCGGCAGCCTTGCACTGCAAGCCGCGACCGGCCGTGACAATTCGCAAGTATTCTCCGTGTGCGTGGAGTCGCCGTTCGACGCACCATGGTGCTTGATGTGTTGGCAATCGGCGGCTCATTTCACCATGTCGCACAAGCGATTCTCTCTCCGAGTCCAGTCGGGTCTCTGTCATATTCATGATGGATTTCCTTATGTACTGGAAATTGATCGGTATGCCGCTGGCTCGATGATTGACCGAGCAGGTTGATTTCGTCGGAGATCGCCGGAGTCCGTTTCATTGAGGCGGGGAAAGCCCGGCATACACGCCGATTGAGGCCGCACTCGACAAGCGCCCGTACGGCTCTCTTCTATACTCCGGATAAAAGTCGATGACGAACGAGAAAATTCCGTACTACATAGCAAGCAAATTGCTTTGGCGGTGGAAGCTTCGCGACGGCGCGGACGGCTGCAAGATTGTTCCCAATATCGCGCTATCGATGGATATGGATCCGCCACCGTTGCCAAAACGACCGGCATCGGAGGCGGTGCCGACCAAACCTGCACCAAAATCCCCGAAGCCCGATACACTGGATCAAATGGTTGATGACATTGCTCGGATAGCCGATGCGATTTCACGCTTCAAGACTTGGCTGAACACGCCCGACCCACCGGAAATTCCTAGTCCTGCCCCGATCACAAAAAAGAAGGAATTCGTACCGCCGTTTGATATTCAGGAGATTCCAGGCGCGATGCGTAAGCTTTGGATGCCTATCTCGGCAAAGTTGATGGAGCGGTGGTTTGCCGGCTCGCTAAACTATTCGCCAACCGATGGTGATGAGATGGCTTATATCAATCAGGATGGCGAGCCATATCCGCCCGAAATGTACGACACAAAGACAATCAAGCTTGACTGGGTGCTTAAATATGAGCGAGCAAAGGTGCAGTATGATGCCTTGCAACAGATAGAATACTTGCTTACTCGGAACTCGATGAACGCAATTGGGAATGCACTGTTCTCGCTCAGGGCTTCGTATAGAGAGATCGACGCTCTAGGCCTTTGCAACGGAGATTTGAAGGAACTGCACAGGCGCTTTCAGTTCCAGCGCGCAGGAGTGGAAAGCTCGCTCAGTCAAAAGATTGAAACGTTCTTTGCTCAGCGAGTGCGTAATGGTGGAATACCGGATGATCTGACTGGCGCACTTGGTTCATTTGGTTTTTACGCTGCAATCGGTTATGCGTACTTCAATCAAGATGGCAGTCATGTGACGATCACCTCTATTATAATTTACATCAAGGACAATTACACGTTCACTACAGAAGCGGGGCAACCATCGCAATATCTCGGGCACTGGAACAGAAACGGTGCCGCCATCGTACCCGCTTCAGTGGCTGCTGGGGCGGCGGGCATCCCATGGATAGATTACCCCATTGCGGTTGGCGACATGCGAGTACCAGGGAACGTTTATTACCCTGTCCGGAACAACTCGTTTCGTCAATGGCAGAAGCGCTATCATCGTGGTGGTGATTTCGTTATTTTTTCCGACTACCGTTACGTCAGGTTGCGGGAACCTATTAAACTTCGATTCGCATGAGCGCGACCATCAACGAAACCGGTATCGCCATGATGGTAATTCTTCTGACTGTAATATTACCGGTCGTCGCGCTTGCTTTTCTGGTGCGATTGCTGCATTCGATCTTATCCAAGCCGGGCGGTTGGGGGGGCGCTATTGCGGAGGAGGTCGGAATTTTAATTCGACGAACCTTCGCGGTAGTTTCTATAGTTGTTGCCCTTGGCATCACCTGGAGCTACTGGAAGGATGCACAACTGCGTGCGATTTGCGATCAGAGTCAGCGAAACAGCGAGCGCTCTCCGCATGGCGGTTATTGGGCTGGATACTGCTATTTCGGAGATACGATCGTTCTCAGACTGTACGATGAGGGGGGGGCGCGCCCTATTGCCGAACGAACGTATCGAGACACATCGGGCATACCCGTTAAGCTCCATTGGGGAAAAGAGACATTGATGTACCGCGAAGAGCTAGATCTCGGTGAAATCAGTTTGCCGCCGACCTTTCTTGACAAGATGCTTGCGCGACTCCCGTAGCAGATCACGTCGATGTCGACGATTCACGAACTGCTGGGCGAACCGTACCAACTGGATGCCGACGACACTCTGATCGAAGACTCGAACAGGATGCCCGCCTCAAGTGTCTCCACTACGAAACGCTCGCCGCGCTACAGGTATTTCTGATGCATGCCGAACTGACCACGCCGGCCTGATTGCGTGGCGATCCGGATCGTCGATCCCGCATCGGCAAGCATGCCGATCGACGCGTCCGGACCCTCACCCGCGTCAATCCCAATGCCGATGATGGTGGTAATACCCGCCATCACCGTAATACCCACCACCGTCAGGCACCACGATACAGCCGCTCAGCAACACGGCGACGCCGGCAATCAGCAAAAGGGTTTTCTTCATGGCGCTCACCTGCTCGGGTTCGTTATTAAACCCAGCATAGCGAGCGCCCGCAACACGGGCTGTAAGCATTGGTATCCCTGCCCCGCATTGCGTAACGGCGCATTATTCCGGTCAAAATGACCGTAACAAATGCCCCAAACAGCAGACGTTTTCAGGCGGCGGCGACCCTGTTTCGCCCTGCATCCTTCGCACGATACAGCGCGGCATCGGCGGCTTCGATCAACGCGTCGGGTGTCGACAGCTCGTCGGCCGACACGGTCGCGCAGCCGACGCTGACGCTCACGCGCCCCGCCGGCGAAGCAGGCATCGCGAGATCGAGCCGCAACACGGCTTCGCGCACCTCTTCGGCAACGACCCGCGCGCCGCGCGCGCCCGTGTTCGGTAGCACGATCGCGAACTCCTCGCCGCCGTAGCGCGCGACGATATCCGCGGGCCGCCTCACGGCGCCGGCCAGCGCGTTCGCGACCGCGATCAGGCACGCATCGCCCTTCACGTGACCGAACGCGTCGTTGTATGCCTTGAAGCGATCGACGTCGACCATCAGCATCGACAGCGGTTCGCCTTGCCGCCGCGCCTGCAGGAACAGCGTATGGAAATGATCGTTGAAGTGGCTGCGGTTGAACGCGCCCGTCAGCCCGTCGCGTGACGAAGATCGAATCAGCGTGGCATGCGCCTCGAACAGCTGCTGGTACAGCATCGTCACTTCCCATGCGAGCACGCACACGAGCACGCCGGGCGTGAACATGCTGAACACGCGCGCGACATACCAGCCGACCGTGAAGCGGTTCGTGGTCAGCAGGTTCAGCGTCGTGTCGGTGAGGCACGCGAGCACCGCGATCGCAAGCCACAGGTCGAGCGTCGTGCGCAGCCGGCCGGAGGCCAGCACGGCCACGAGCGCAAGCGCGTTGAGTATCCACACGACGAGCGCGACGCCATTGACGGGCAGCAAGGCCGCGTCGCCGGGCGGATGGAACGCGGGCGGCAGCGATACGTTCAGCGCGAGCGCGCACAGCAGCGCGGCCGCAGCGGCCGGCCCACCGACCAGCGCGATGGCCCACCGGCGCGTCTGTTTCTCGCCGACCGGTGCGTGCGTCAGCCGCTCGCGCGCGAGCAGCGCGGCCATCACGAAGCACGGGAAGCCCGCATGCCAGAAGATCCACATCCACGCGGCGCTTTGCGGGCGAGCGCCGAGCAGGCCCTGCGGCGCGAACACGCCCGGAAAGGTGAGCAACTGCAGCGCGACGGCGAGCGCGGTGAATGCATAGGCGCCGCCGAGCGCGCCGAGCACCGGCTGGCGCGTCACGGTGAACTGCGCGCCGAGGAAGAACGCGGCGATGCTCGCGGTCGTGAACACGGTGAGCGCACACATCGGCATGAACGGCTCGACGGCCGGCAGCGTGACGTTCGCGTGCGGCGCGGCGATCCCGAGCGCAAGCAGGATGACGAGCGCCGTCAGCGCGCCGAACCAGAGCTGACGGCGCGTCGTGTGCTGGATCAGGATGCCTTCCATGGAGTCCCCCGGACACGCGTGCGCAAACGCCCGGTCTTGCGCCGGGCGCCACGCATCCCGGCCGCGGCGCGACCGGTGCGGCCCGATCCTATCGCGTTATTGGCGCGCGCTCAAATGCCGAGCCCCGGGCCGAAGTTGCCGGCGACCCAGTGCGTGACGGCGTTGACGTCCGCGTAGTCCTGTTCGGGCAGGCCGTCGAGCATCGACAGCACCTCGTTGCTGGCGCCGGCATCGCGCGCGGCATCGACGATCGCATCCTTGTTCGCCGGGTAGCGGACGGCCGCCAGCACGTCGGCGATCTGCAGGTCGATGGTTTCGTTAGGGATATCGTGCGGAGGGAGGGCGGGCTTGTCGTTCACGTCGGTGTCTCGCGGGTTGGGCGGGAATCGGTTCGAAGCGGAATAAGGGTGCACCACGCGTTGCCCGGCCCGGGGCGGCCCGGCCGGTGCGCGCTGCGGATCGACGGCGATCGGCTCAATGCCCGCGTCGCACGCGGCGCCACGGATGCTTCCAGTCGATGTGCGGAGCGTTTTCGTCGCGCGGATGCTGGCGCCGATGTTCCTGCCAAAGTTCGTCGGAAAACAACGCTGCGACGATCACGAGCGGCAGCACGAGAAAAATACCGAGTATGACTTGCTCGATCACGATAGCCTCCCTGCAGTGGCAGGAACCCTTGCTCACATTCTAGGCTCTGAACTTCGCCCGCGTTCAACTTCTCACAGTGCGGAACAGGCCCGAGCGCGGCCGCGCCGCACGGGCGTTCCGCACGTGCGCCGGCATCAAAAAGGACATGAACATGCAACTCCAGAACGATACCAATACGCTTGCGCTGCGGCCGCTGGAGCGCCAGGACCTGCGCTTCGTCCACGAGCTGAACAACGACGCGAAGATCATGCGCTACTGGTTCGAGGAGCCGTACGAAACCTTTTCGGAACTGTCGCAGCTGTATGACCGCCACGTGCACGACCAGCGCGAGCGCCGTTTCGTCGCGGTCGATGCGCAAGACGACCTGGTCGGTCTCGTCGAATTGATCGAGCTCGACTACATCCATCGCCGCGGCGAGTTCCAGATCATCATCGCGCCGCAATGCCAGGGGCGCGGCTATGCGGGCCAGGCGACGCGCCTCGCGATCAAGTACGCATTCAACGTACTGAACATGCGCAAGCTGTACCTGATCGTCGATACGTCGAATGCGGCGGCGATTCACGTGTACGAAAAATGCGGTTTCCAGCACGAGGCTGAATTGAAGGAAGAATTTTTCGGCAACGGCGCGTATCACAACGCATATCGCATGTGCATCTTCCAGCGCGATTATTTCGAGCGCCAGCAATCGGCCTGAATAAAGCAGGGTAAACACGCTGACGAACGACGCCCGCGGCACGGCCTCCGCGGGCGCAGGATGCATGCGGGGAAACACGGATAAATACGGACGCGCTTATACCTGGCATTTTTCTTGTATCAGGTAAATGCGATTCCGCGCTGCGGTAATGTCGGATCGTTTCGGATGACTTTATGTGCAACGCATCAAAATGATCCGGATATAGAAATGGATTATCCAAACCGTTCAATCGTCGCCTTGTAACTTTGCTGAAAGTCTTGCCGGGTAACGCTTTCCGCCCGGCGCCACGGGCCTGTCCGGCGCACGGCAGGCTTTGTCCCACGCGCGCATCGCGCGAAAAACGGGCTGCGCACGGGGTGCGACAATCCGCCGCTATTGCGGTCGCACAACAAATGTGCTTGCTATCGCTTGCCGGTCTTCTAAAGTGAAAAATGCGGGTTGACGATTACCTTTAAACACATAGCTAACCCAAGCCTGGTGCCCGCAAGCCTGGAGACAAAAAATGATGAAGCGTACCGGTATCCTTTTTGCCCTCGTCGGCGCATTTTGCGCGGTGTCGATTGCCCAGGCCGGCGGCGATTCGGCGGTCAAGCCGACGCAGGAAATCCAGCTGACGAAGAACGCGTGGGGCTGCCTGTCGAAAGACAATCTGGACTCCGTACTGAGTCACGAACGCGACGGCAAGTCGCAGGCGAAGCAGCAGTATTTCGACGACTACCGCTGCCTGTCGGTGCCGGAAGGCCAGCGCTTCCGCGTGGTGTCGGTCGACCAGGGCGACGTGCAGTTCGTCAGCGCCGACAACAGCGACCAGCAGGGTCTCTGGACCGATTCGCGCTTCGTCAAGCAATAACCGCGCAGTCACCGCGCAGTCGTACGACGCGCGAGCGCGCCGGCCCGATGAGCCGGCGGCGCGAAGCGAACGCGGCCCGGCGCATGCCGCGCCGTTGCACTGTGGGGCGCACATGACACGCGCCGGACGGCGCGCATTCGGTATCATCACGGCCCGACCGAACCGAATGCCCGCCCGGGCCGCATCCGCATGGCGCTGAAATCCACGATCTACAAAGCCGAACTGCAAATCGCCGACATGGATCGGCATTACTACGCCGATCACGCGCTGACGGTGGCGCGCCATCCGTCGGAAACGGACGACCGGATGATGGTGCGCATCGTCGCGTTCGCGCTGTTCGCGCACGAGCGGCTCGAATTCTGCAAGGGGCTGTCGGACGTCGACGAGCCCGATCTGTGGCAGAAGGACCTGACGGGCGCGATCGACGTGTGGATCGAGGCCGGCCAGCCCGACGAGCGGCGTATCTCGAAGGCGGCCGGCCGCGCCGGGCAGGTCACGGTGATCGCGTACGGCGGCAAGACGTCGGATATCTGGTGGCAGGGCGTGCGCAGCAAGGTCGAGCGGCTGCGCAACGTGCAGGTGCTGTCGCTGGCCGATGGCGTCGCGGCCGAGCTCGGGCAGCTCGCGGAGCGCACGATGCGCCTGCAGTGCACGGTCCAGGACGGCGCGGCGTGGATCTCGAGCGCCGACCACGATCCGATCGCGGTCGAATGGACGGTGCTGAAGGCGCGCGCGGACGCGTGACCGCCCGCGCACCGGCCGTGCTCAGCCGATCGCGGCCGGCGGCCCCTTGAATTCCAGCATGTTGCCTTCGGGATCGAACAGGTAGATCGACGGCCCGTAGCCGCCGGCGCCGTAGCGTTCCGCGGGGGCGCCCGGCCGCGCGCCATGCGCGGCGAAATGCGCGATCAGCGCGTCGGGATCGAACGGCTCGACGCGCAGGCACAGGTGATCGAGGTTGCGTCCCGTGCCGGGCGGGCCGCTGTCGGGACGGTCGATCGGGCCGCCGACCGACAGCAGGTCGATCAGCGCATCGCCGGCGCGCAACTGCACGAGGCCCAGATCGGGCTGTTCCTTCTCCACGTGGCAACCGACGGCGTCGCAGTAAAAGCGCGTCATCGCGGCCATGTCGGTCACGCGCAGCACGATGTGATCGATCGCGCGGATGGTGGGTTTCATGGGCTGATACTCCTTCGCAGTCGACGAGCATCGAGTGTAGACGCATCGCGCCTGCGCCGCCGGCCGGAACGCGGCACAATCGACAGACGAAAAAAAGCCCGTTCACGCAGAGCGGAACGGGCTTAATCCATATCAGGAGGAGACATGGAGGAGACAGTTCCAACTATACACACGGCGATGGTGCGACGCAATATTCCAAATGCAAAAAAACGTCAGGACGGCGATTTGTCGCATTCGCACTGCAGCAAAATGGTGACGGGACGATGACGAAAACCGCGCCGGAGCAGCCGGCGCGGCCGTTTTGTCGGATTTATTCCGGGGTGATCCGCCCCCGGTTCGCCGGTACGAATCACAGAGCAAGATTCAGGGCGCGACGGCACGTGCCGATGTCTAGAGTAGGCACCATCTACACTTGAGAGTGCGAGGTTCAGATGAAAACCGCCTATCCGACCGACGATGCCCGCTGGGGCGCCGTGACCGAGCGCGATCCGCATGCGGACGGCGCGTTCTTCTATGCCGTGCGCACGACCGGCGTGTTCTGCCGCCCGACCTGCGCGTCGCGGCTGCCGCGCCGCGAGCATGTGTCCTTCTTCGCCGATCCGGCGGCCGCGCGTGCGGCCGGCTTCCGGCCCTGCAAGCGCTGCCAGCCGGAAGGGCTGCCGCGCGAGCTCGAGATCGTCAACCGCGCGTGCGCGGTGCTCGACGCGCATGCCGAGCGGCTCACGCTGCAGCAGCTGAGCGATGCCGTGCACGTGAGCCCGTTCCACCTTCAGCGGCTCTTCAAGCGCGTGGTCGGCGTATCGCCGCGGCAGTACCAGGCCGCGCAGCGCGGTGCCGCGCTGCGGCAGGCGCTGCAAAGCGGGCAGCCGGTCACGCAGGCGGCCGTCGATGCGGGCTTCAACTCGCCGTCGCGGCTCTATGCGTCGGTGCCGCGCGAGCTCGGGATGGCGCCGTCCGCGTTCCGCCGTCAGGGCGCGGGCCTGCGGATTGACTATGCGACCGCGTCGACGTCGCTCGGCACGGTGCTCGTGGCCGCGACCGAACAGGGCATCTGCCGGATCGCGTTCGGCGACGAACCGGCGTTGCTGGTCGGCGAGCTGAAGGATGCGTTCGCGCGCGCCGAACTGGTCGAATCGTCCGCGCGGCTCGCGCCGTTCGTCACGCAGATCCGCGCGTACCTGGACGGCACGCGACACGCATTCGACCTGCCGCTCGACATCGCGCCGACCGCGTTCCAGCAGCGCGTGTGGGAAGCGCTGACGCATATTCCGTACGGCGAAACGCGCAGCTACTCGGAGATCGCCGAGGCGCTCGGCTCGCCGCGCGCGGTGCGCGCCGTGGCGTCCGCGTGTGCGTCGAACCCGGTCGCGCTCGCGATTCCGTGCCACCGTGTCGTGCAGAAGGGCGGCGCGCTCGCCGGGTATCGCTGGGGCGTGCGCCGCAAGGCGACGCTGCTGGCGGCCGAGGCGCGTCATGCGCACGACGATGAAAACGAAGCCGTGACGGAGGGAAGTGCAGTTTGAGCATCGCGAAAACAACGATCACGTCGACCGTGAACGGCGGCCAGGTGCCGCCGTCCGCGCAGATGGAACTGCGCTTCAACGCGCCCTACGACTGGGCGCGCGTGCTGCGCTTCTTCAGCGGGCGCGCGATTCCGGGTGTCGAGCAGGTCGCGGACGGCGTGTATCGCCGCATCGTCGACCTGCATGGCGACTCGGGCCGGCTCACCGTCACGAAACATCCGCGCAAGCATTGCCTGATCGCGACGGTCGAAGGCGCGGTCGCGCGTCATGTCGACGAACCGTTCGCCGCGCGCGTCGCGACGATGTTCGACCTCGACGCCGATCCGGCTGCGATCGGCGGCGGGCTCGCGCGCGATCCGTGGTTCGCGCCGCTCGTCGAGGCCGCGCCGGGGCTGCGCGTGCCGGGCGCATGGTCCGGGTTCGAGCTGGCCGTGCGCGCGATCGTCGGCCAGCAGGTGAGCGTGAAGGCCGCGACGACGATCGTCGGCCGGCTCGTCGAACGGGCGGGCGAGCGCGTGGTGCCTATCGACGATGGCGCGCCGGCCTGGCGTTTCCCGACGCCCGACGCGCTGGCCGCGTGCGATCTCGACAAGATCGGGATGCCCGGCAAGCGCGTGGCGGCACTGACGGGCGTGGCGCGCGCGGTGGCGGCCGGCGACGTGCCGGTCGATCGCGCGCATGCCGACCTCGCGACGCTGCGCGGCGCGTGGCTCGATCTGCCCGGCATCGGCCCGTGGACCGTCGAATACATCGCGATGCGCGCGTGGCGCGACCCGGACGCGTGGCCGGCATCCGATCTCGTGCTGATGCAGTCGATCACCGCGCGCGATCCGTCGCTCGACCGTCTCGCGAGCCAGAAGCGCCGCACCGAAGGCTGGCGGCCGTGGCGCGCGTACGCGGCGCTGCATTTGTGGAACGAAGTGGCCGACCGGGCGGGCGGCGCGCGCGGCGGGTGACTGGGGCGGCCCGCGCTCGGGTGCGACCGGACGAGGCCGCGATGCAACCCGTTGCGCAGGCCGTGCCGCCATTCGCCGGCTGCCGGCCGGATGCGGGCCATCACGACGATTCGGCGAATCCGGTGCCTGCCGGATGCCGGGCGCGCAACGCGCGCGTATACCTCTTTCCTCTGTCAGTTCGGCCGCACGGTTGCACCTGCCGCCGCCTGTCCGCGCTTCACGTTCCGTCGGACGAATTTGCGCGACCGGCGTGCCGATCGGCGCTGCGTGAAACCGGTGGCACGAGCCGCGACGGCCGCGATCGGCCCGTCCGGCGGCCCGCTCCGGCCCGCGAGCCATGCCAGCGGCCACCTCAAGCGCGTGTTCCGGCGAGATGTTAAAGTGCCCGCTACCAACGAAGCGACCAACAATCCAGCCGGCCGCGCGCGGCGTTCTGCGCGCGGCCGTCACGCACTTGCGTCTCCATGTCGAACACCATGACTCACCGCCAGTCCGAACTGCTGCTGAATCGCCTCGAAGCACTGAGCTCGGGCCCGACGCGGCAGCATCTGCCCGACGGCCTGCGCGGCATCGAAAAGGAAAGCCTGCGCGTGACGCGCGACGGGACGATCGCGTTCACGCCGCATCCGCGCGCGCTCGGTTCGGCACTCACGCACCCGGCGCTGACGACCGACTATTCCGAAGCGCTGATCGAGCTGATTACGCCCGCGGAACGCGACGCCGCGATCACGCTCGAACGCCTCGACGAACTGCATCGCTACGTTTATGCGGCGCTCGGCGACGAGATGCTGTGGAACGACTCGATGCCGGGCCTGCTGCCGGCCGACGACCAGATTCCGATCGCCGACTACGGCACGTCGAACATCGGCCGCCTGAAGACGGTGTACCGGCGCGGCCTCGCGTATCGCTACGGCCGCACGATGCAGTGCATCGCCGGCATCCACTACAACTACTCGCTGCACGAGGAAGTGTGGCGGCGCCTGCATGCGGAAGAAGGGTCGACGGCCACGCTCGTCGATTACCAGTCGGAGCGCTATCTCGCGCAGATCCGCAACTTCCGCCGCCGCAGCTGGCTGCTGATGTACCTGTTCGGCGCGTCGCCCGCGCTCGACACGAAGTTCCTGCGCGGCAAGCCGCACAAGCTCGATACGTTCGACGCCGATACGCTGTACCAGCCGTATGCGACCAGCCTGCGGATGAGCGATCTCGGCTACTCGAACACGACGGCCCAGGCCGCGCTGCACGTCGACTACAACACGCTGCCCGGCTATCTCGATGCGCTGTCGAAGGCCGTCAGCGAGCCGTATCCCGCATACGAGGCGATCGGCACGCATCGCGATGGCGAGTGGATCCAGATCAACACGAACGTGCTGCAGATCGAGAACGAGTTCTACTCGACGATCCGGCCGAAGCGCGTCACGTATTCGGGCGAACGCCCGCTGCATGCGCTCGCATCGCGCGGTGTGCAGTACATCGAGGTGCGCTGCCTCGACATCGATCCGTTCGAGCCGATCGGCATCGCGCTGGAGACCGCGCGCTTCATCGACGCGTTCCTGCTCGCGTGCGCGCTCGACGACAGCGCGCCGCTCGACTGCGACGCGTACAAGGAAGCGAATGCAAACTTCGGCAGCGTGACGATGGAAGGCCGCAAGCCGGGGCTTACGCTGTCGCGCGACGGGCAGCCGATCACGCTGCAGGCGTGGGCGGACGACCTGATGGCCGATATCGAAACCGTCGGCCGCCGTCTCGATGAAATCCGCGGCGGCGACGAGCACGCGCGCGCGATCGCCGCGCAGCGCGAGAAGCTCGCCGATCCGGAGCGCACGCCGTCCGCGCGCGTGCTGCACACGATGCGCGAGAACGGGCAGTCGTTCCTCGCGTTCGCGCTGGCGCAGAGCGAAGCGCATGCCGCGTATTTCCGCGCACATCCGCCGTCGGCGGACACGCTGCGCGCCGAGCAGGCGCTCGCCGCGAAGTCGCTGGCCGAGCAGGCCGAGCTCGAAGCGAAGGAGGCCGGATCGTTCGACGCGTTCGTCGCGGCCTATCGCGCGTATACGCTGAACCGCTTCAGCGTGTAACGATCGCGCTTGTGCACCGCGTCGATCGGCGCGGTGCACGATGCGCATCTCCGTCTGCTCATCTCCGTTGCCGGTCGCGCCGCACCGTTACGCGATCAATCCGGTTCGGTCAGCAATCAGTGATGCGCGTACGTGCCGCGATCGATCGTATGCGGCAGCGCCGGCTTGCCCGATTCCACGTTCGCCCGGCCACCGTTGCCGTAACTCGCATCGTCGCCGCGCACCTGCGCGGCTCGCTGCATGATCGCCTGCATGTTCTCCGGAAAGTCGGGACTGCTCGCGAGGCTCGTCCGGTAGCCGGCGGCCTGCAGCTCAGCGAGTTCCTGGCGGACCTCCGCACGCGTCAGCGTCGATGCGGCCTGCGCGTGCGCGGCGAAGGCCGCGCCGATCAGCAGGAATGCGCATGCCGCGTGTTTCATCGTCTTCATCGTGTTTGCTCCGTGAGGTTCCGGTGCCGCGCCGTCGTCGGCGCGGGCGGAATCGATGGGGCCAGTCTAGGCTTCGGACGCCAAACGAAACATCCCGCTTGCCGGTAGTCACCTTTGTAGCGCGCGCAACATTGCGCGGGCGCTGGCGTTGAGTGCCCCGGCGAACCGTTCGTGAAGGGTTTCCTGTCGAGCGCGACAGCGGCCGGCCAACTGCCGGTCATCGTGCGGCGGACGGTCCGTATCGGGGCGCCACGCATCGGGCTTGTCCCCCTTGTACAAGCGCCCCGCGCCTCCTAACCTCTTTTAAGCGACTGATCGGTTGGCCGTGCAACGTGGTTGCGTGCGCAAGCGCCCGATCGTTGTCGCGATAGCAGAACGACCGCTTTGCACCGAATCCGGGGGCGCTGAGGCGCCAACCCGGGGCGCTCGCCCAAGGCAAGGGACCCTACGCAAGGCATGGGTTCCGAGCAAGTGCCGAAGCACTCACTCGGTCCGACATAAGCGCTGAAGCGCCAACCGGGCCGACATTTGGAGACACGATGAACCCCACCGACGCCCTACCGCCCGGCATCGTCTTCGCGCAGCCGCTGACGCCGGTCGCCAACTCGCTGCTCCTGTCCTTCCTCGTCGCCGCGATCCCGATCGCGGTCGCGCTGATCGCGCTCGGCGTGCTGCGCCGCCCCGCGTGGCAGGCGTCGCTCGCCGGGCTCGTCGCCGGCCTCGCGGTTGCAATCGGCGCGTGGGGCATGCCGGCCGGGCTCGCGTTCAACGCGGTCGGCGCGGGCATGGCGCTCGCGGTCGTGCCCGTGATGTGGATCGTCTTCAACGCGCTGCTGCTGTACAACATCGCGGTGAAGTCGGGCCGCTTCGACCAGTTCCGGCAGTGGATGCTCGACAACCTGCCCGACGACCGCCGCCTTGTGCTGCTCGTCGTCGCGTTCTCGTTCGGCTGCCTGCTCGAAGGGATCTCCGGATTCGGCACGCCGGTCGCGATCACGAGCGCACTGCTGATCGCACTCGGCTTCCCCGCGCTCGAAGCGCTCACCTATACGCTGCTGTTCAACACGGCACCGGTCGCGTTCGGCGCGCTCGGCGTGCCGATCACCGTGCTCGGCGCGGTCACGTCGCTGCCGCCCGCGACGCTCGCCCAGATGGTCGGCCGCCAGCTGCCGTTCTTCGCGCTGCTGCTGCCGTTCTACGTGGTCGGCGCGTATGGCGGGCTGCGTTCGATCAGGCAGCTGTGGCCCGCGCTGCTCGTGTCTGGCGCCAGCTTCGCGATCGCGCAGTTCGTCACGTCGAACTTCCTCGGCTACCAGCTCACCGACGTGCTGTCGTCGCTCACGTCGCTGATCGTCACGATCGGCTTCCTGCAGCTGTGGAAGCCGCAGCCCGATCCGCAATACGCGCTCGCGCGCAGCGTGCCGGCGGCGGCCGGCGCCGCGCGCGCGGGCTTCGGCGGCTGGCTGCCGTGGCTCGTCGTGTCGGTGATCGTGATCGTGTGGGTGCATGCGAACGTCGCGGCGATCGGCGACGTGAAGATCAAGTGGCCGGGCCTGCACAATGCGGTGTTCGTGTCGCTGTACCACAAGCCGTACGCGGCGATCTGGGATTTCCAGCCGCTCGGCACGGGCACCGCGATCCTGCTCTCGGCGATCGTCACGGCCGTGCTGACGCGCACCGGTGCCGGTGCGTTCCTCGAATGCGTGGTCAAGACCTGGCGGCAGACGTGGATCGCGATCGTCACGGTGATGATGATCGTCGGGCTCGCGTACCTGCTGAACTACTCGGGGATCAGCTACACGCTCGGCACCGGCGTCGCGTCGACGGGCGCGCTGTTCCCGCTGGTGTCCGCGTCGCTCGGCTGGATCGCCGTGTTCCTGTCCGGCAGCGACACGTCGGGCAATGCGCTGTTCGGCAACCTGCAGGTCGTCGCCGCCAGGCAGCTCGGCTTCGATCCGGTGCTGATGGCCGCGACCAACTCGTCGGGCGGCGTGATGGGCAAGATGATCTCGCCGCAGAACATCGCGACGGGCGTGTCGACGACGGACCTGAAGGGGCAGGAAGGCGTCGTGTTCGCGCGTACCTTCTGGCACAGCGTGATCCTCACGCTGCTGCTCGGCGTGCTCGTGTTCCTGCAGCAGCACGTGTTCACGTGGATGATTCCGGCGCTGCCGAAGTGACGCGTGGCCGGACGCGAGAAGGAAGGCACGAGGAAATAACGACGAAAGGCGCGACGAAAAGCGCCGGGAAATGTGGCAAGAGACGCGCGAAAGCGGCGAACGCGCGGCGGCTCAGCGCGGGTTCGCCCGTTGCGCCGCGTCGCGCGTGACGTGCTCCGCGGGCAGGATGCATGCGAGGAACGCATCGATCGCCGGGCTCTGGCGTCGCGCCTTCAGGTAGTAAACGTATTCGTCGATCGTCGTGTCGATGCCGCGCAGCGCGATCACGCGCAGGTCCGGATGGCGCTCGGCCTCGCCGAGCGGAAACAGGCTGCCGCCCACGCCATGCAGGATCGCCTCGCGGATCGCTTCGCGGCTGCCGATCTCGGCGACCGACGCGGCCGCGACGCCGGCCGTCGCGAGGATCGTCTCCGTGCAGCGGCGCGTGACCGAGCCTTCCTCGCGCATCAGCAGCCGTACGTCGGCGAGCTGCACCGGGTCGATCGTGTCGAAACGCGCGAGCGGATGGTTGCGATGCACGACGAGCACGAGCGGATCGGTCGAGATCACCTTGCGTTCGAGGCCGTCGGCGTCGTTGCGCTGCGACGAGACGGCCAGGTCGATGCGGAATTCCTGCAGCGCCTGCAGGATTTCCTCGGAGTTGCCGATCCGGCACGTGAGCGCGATCGACGGATGCGCGTTCGAGAAGCGGCCGACCGCGTCCATGATGTAGTACGGGCCCGTCGCGCCGATCCGCAGGTGGCCTTCGAACAGGCCGCCGACGTTGCGCAGCATGATGTCGGCCTGCGCCTCGAGCGCGATCATCTTCTCGACGAGCGGCAGCAGCTCGATGCCGGTCTCGGTGACTTCGAGCTTGCGGCCGCTGCGGTAGAACAGCTCGACGCCGTACACCTGCTCGACCTGCCGGATCTGCGCGGCAATCGTCGGCTGGCTCACGCCCAGGTGGCGCGCGGCGCGCGTGATGCTGCCCTGCCGGACGGTCGCGTGGAACGCCTTCAGCTGATCGAACACGACTCGGCTTCTCCCCCCTCTTCATCGCGCGTCAGCGTAGCGCATGCGTGTGTCGGCCGGATGAAAGGCGCGTCGTATGCCGCTTCGAAAAAAAGCTGGGGGTCACCGCAAGAAACCTGCGGGAACCGGTCACGGCCGGGACATGCCGGTGCGGGGTAATAACGGCAACGCACCGACCGCCGGCCCCGCTCGACCGGCGACCCCACTCCTACCGACCACAGGGTCTTCTTCATGTCCTCGAACAATCGACGCGATTTCCTGCGCCTCGCCGCGCAGTCGGCCGGCGCGATGGCCGCCTACGCGGGCTTCCCGCCCGCGATCCGCAACGCGCTGGCGATGCCGGCCGCCTATCGCACCGGCACGATCCGCGACGTCGAACACGTCGTGATCTTCATGCAGGAAAACCGCTCGTTCGACCATTACTTCGGCGGCCTGCGCGGCGTGCGCGGCTTCAACGACCCGCGCCCGCACCTGCTGCCGAGCGGCGCACCGGTGTGGCAGCAGCCGCCGGCGTCGGCGTTCACGAAGAACTACCATTCGCGCGGCCTCGATCCGTCGGCGCCGTACGTGCTGCCGTTCTACCTCGATCCGAAGCAGACGACCGAATTCCAGCCGGGCACCAACCACGGCTGGAGCAGCGGCCACCTCGCCTGGAACAACGGCCAGTGGGACCAGTGGGTGAACCAGAAGCAGGACGTGCTGACGATGGGTTACCTGAAGCGCCAGGATCTCACGTACCACTACGCATTGGCCGACGCGTTCACGATCTGCGATTCGTACTTCTGCTCCGCGCACGCCGATACGGCGCCGAACCGCATCTATCTGTGGACCGGCACGGTCGACCCGCGCAACATCTACGGCAACCCGCCGAACGGCCCGGGCATCGGCGAGCGCGACGACGTGAACGGCTACACGTGGACGACCTACGCCGAGCGCCTCGAGAACGCGAAGGTCAGCTGGAAGGTGTACCAGGGCGGCACGGGCATCCCGGGCGACCCGACCGACAACTACACCGACAATTCGCTGATGTTCTTCAAGCGCTTCCAGGTGAAGGAAGGCGCGAGTGGCCCGCTGGTCGACAAGGGCGCGTCGGATCACACGCTCGCCGAGCTGAAGGCCGACGTTCAGGCGAACCGGCTGCCGCAGGTGTCGTGGATCGTGTCGCCGTACAAGTACAGCGAGCACCCGCAGGCATCGCCGACCGACGGCGCGTTCTACATCAACATGGTGCTCGAGGCGCTGACGTCGAACCCCGAGGTGTGGGCGAAGACGGTGTTCATCCTCAACTACGACGAGAACGACGGGCTGTTCGACCACGTCGTGCCGCCGGTGCCGCCGGTGACGAGCGGCGTGGGCGGCCAGGGCATCGTGTCGTCGAACCTGCTGTCGAACCTCGGCGACGAGCTGCTCGACCTGAACAAGTACCCGGGCGAGATGAGCCCGCTCGTGCCGGGTGCCGACCCGGGCGGCATCCAGCCGATCGGCCTCGGGCCGCGTGTGCCGCTGATCATCATCTCGCCGTGGACGAAGGGCGGCTGGGTCTGCTCGGAGACGTTCGACCATACGTCGGTGCTGCGTTTCCTCGAAGCGCGCTTCGGCGTGAAGGAGCCGAACATCAGCGCATGGCGCCGGTCGATCTGCGGCGACCTCACGTCGGCATTCGACTTCTCCGCGCGCCCCGACACGCGCACGGTGAGCTTCACGGTGCCGCAGCACATCGCGACGGCCGGCCAGGCGTACCAGGTGCCCGCGCAGCAGTCGATGCCGGCGCAGGAGCCCGGCACGCGTCCGGCGCGTGCGCTGCCGTACGAGCTGTTCGTGCACAGCCGCGTGATCGGGCACGACGACACCGTGTCGCTCGACTTCGCGAACGCCGGCGACGCGGGCGCGGCGTTCTATGTGTACGACCGCCGCAACCCGGCGACGCCGCCGCGTCGTTATGCGGTGTCCGCGCACGACCGCTTCGTCGACACGTGGAGCACGTCGGCCGCGCACGGCGAGTACCATCTCGCCGCATACGGCCCGAACGGCTATCTGTGCGAGTTCCAGGGCAATACGCGGCTCGCCGCGGATGGCCGCCACGCGAACCCCGAAGCGAAGATCGGCTACGACGTGCGCAACCGCCACGTGTACCTGCAACTGCGCAACAGCGGGCGCGCGACGTGCCGCGTGACGGTCGACAACGCGTACAGCCATGCGCATGCGCGCACCTACACGCTGGAGCCGGGCGAGCGCGTCGAGGATCACTTCGAGCTGTCGTCGAGCCACGGCTGGTACGATCTGACGATCACCGCGACCACGCTGCGCGGCGGCGACGACAAGGTCGTGCGCCGCTTCGCGGGCCACGTCGAAACGGGCCGGCCGAGCCACAGCGACCCGGGGCCGGTGAAGCACACGGCCTGACGGCCAGCACACGTCGCGCGGTTCGGGTGAGGTCCGCCCGCCGTGCGACGGCCGCCTGCCGGATGCATCCCGGCAGGAGGAACTGGTTTTTGGAAACTGAAGACTGTTGACAATGTGTCGGGCCGAGGGTATAGAAGGATCATTCGCCGATATGGCGCCCTCGTTTTCACCCGCAGCTCCGCTGCTTGCCCGACCATGACTGCCCCGAACACGCTCAGCGCCATCGAACTCCTGCAAAGCCAGTCGCTCGCGATGATCGTCCAGGACATGCTCGAGCGCGCGATCGTCTCCGGCGAATACGCACCCGGCGAGAAGCTCAACGAAGTCGAGATCGCGACGAAGCTGAACGTGTCGCGCGGCCCGGTGCGCGAAGCGTTCCGCGCGCTGGAGCAGGCCGGCCTGCTGCGCAACGAGAAGAACCGCGGCGTGACCGTGCGCGTCGTGCCGCTGCGCGAGGCCGAGGAGATCTACGAAGTGCGCGCGATGCTCGACGAGTCGGTCGCGCGCGCGCTCGCGAAGCGCATCTCGCCCGACACGCTGAAAGTGCTGAAGGGCATCACCCAGTCGATGAAGGAAGCCGCGAAAACGCACGACGTCACGCGCTATACCGAGCTGAACGTGCAGTTCCACGACGCGATGGTCGTCGGCGTCGGCAATACGCACCTGACCGACACCTACCGCCGGCTCGTGCGCCAGCTCGGGCTGCTGCGGCAGGCCGCGATCGAGGCCGAGGAAGATGCGATCGCGGTGTCGGCGGCCGAGCACGACAAGATCGTGCAGGCGCTCGCGAGCGGCGAAGAGAAGAAGGCCGTCGCGCTGGTGCGCGAGCACGTCGCGCACGGTCTTGCACGGATGCGCCGGACGCACGAACAGGGGCTGCCGGCGGCGGGCAAGGCGGCGCGGGAGAAAACCGCGCGCGCTTGACGCAGCCGCAAGAGTCGCCGCATAAAAAGCAAAGGGACGCCTCGCAGCGTCCCTTTTTCATTGCGACGTTACCGTCGTCACGTCGAACGCATCGTCACGCCTTGTCGGCCTTCCCGGCCGCGCTCGCGAATTTCGCGAGCCACGTATCGACGGCCGACGGCTGCCGGTTTTCGTCTTCCGCGCGCTCCTTGCGGCGGATCGCATTGCGCACGACGTGCGCGCCGACATAGCGGATCGGCTCCGGCGGGAAATGGCCGAGCGGGCCGCGCACGATCGGGCTGCGCGTCCACGCGTTGTCGACGCCGAGCACGAGCGACGACAGAATCTGCCCGCCCATGTAGGTCGGCCCGACGCCGTTGCCCGAATAGCCGAAACCGTAGAACACGTTCGGCGCGCCGTCGAGGCGGCCGAAGAACGGGAAGCCCGTCACCGAGCGGTCCGACGGGCCGTTCCAGCTCGCGGTGACCGGCACGCCCGCGAGCGACGGGAAGAATTCGCGCAGGCTTTGCGTGAGCTGCGCCTCGTACGGCGAGCGCCGGTCGAACACCGGCACGATGCGGCTGCGCCACGAGAACGTGTTGCCGCCCTTGCCGAGCATCAGCCGCCCGTCGGCCGTCGTGCGGTAGTAGTAGACGAAGATTCGCGAATCGAGCACCGACACGCCGTCCACGAGCCCGGTCTTTTCGAGCAGTTCCGGGCATTTCTCGGTGATGACCATGTCGCTCGACACGACCGCGATCGTCCGCTCGAACTGCGGGAAGCGGCTCGCCATCCACGCGTTGATCGCGAACACGAGCTGGCTCGCCGTGACGCTGCCGGACGGCGTGCGCACGACGGCCGGCTGCCCGGGCGTGAAGTCGAGCATCGGCGTGCGTTCATGGATCCGGATGCCCATCGCGAGCGCCGCGCGGCGCAGCCCGCGCACGAGCTTGCCGGGATGCACGGTCGCGGCAATCGGCGAGTAGACGCCGTCGAGATTGCGCGCGGAGCCCGAGCGGCGTGCGACTTCGGCGGGCGGCAGCGGCTCGTAGCTGTGGATGCCGCATGCGGCGAGCGCGTCGAGCACCGGCGCGAGCGTGCCGACTTGCGCGTGCGACGTCGCGGTGTACAGCGTGCCGTCGAGCCGCAATTCGGCGTCGATGTCGTGCGCGCGGCAGAAATCGGCGATGTGCTGGACGGCCGCTTCCGACGCCTTCACGAGCCGGATCGCCTCGGCTTCGCCGAACAGCCGCCGCAGCGTCAGGAATTTCGCGGACCACGTGAGCAGGCAGCCGCCGTTGCGGCCGCTCGCGCCGGCGCCGCACAGGTCGGCTTCGAGGATCGCGATGTCGAGCGCCGGGTTCTGCTGCTTCGCCTGGATCGCGGTCCACAGCCCGGTGAAGCCGCCGCCGACGATGCAGACGTCGGCCTGCGTCGCGCCTTGCAGCGCGGGGGCGAGATCGCCGTCGTTGAACAGCGCTTGTTCGATCCAGAAGGGGCGCATCGGTTGTTTCTTCAATAAGGGGCGGGGGTCGTGCCGCGCACGGTCGGAAAACCTGGTCGCCGCGCGGCGACACACGGCGGGGTGGGCCGCGCGCATGGGCGCGCGGCCGGTTGCATCACGTCATGTCAGGCTGCCGTTTCGGCCGACACACGGCTCACGCCCATCGCCCGCAGTGTGTCGGCGATCGCATGGGCACGCGGCCGATTGCATCACGTCATGTCAGGCTGCCGTCTCGGCCGATACGCGGCGCACGCACATCGCCCGCAGCGTGTCGGCGATCGCCGCGACGGCGCCCGCAATGCCGGCCTCGCCGAAGTGGCCGATGCAGCCGACCCGGACCGCCTCGACCTCGGTCGGCTTGCCCGGATACGAAATGTAGCCGCGCTTTTTGACCTCCCGATAAAACCGCTTGAAGTCGTGGTTCGGATCATCTTCAGACTCATTGACCGTGGCGTCGCGGCACGCGGCGGGTGAGTAGAGGCCAGCCCTCCTTTCACTGCGCTACTTTGCTTTCTGTTCTCTGCATGTTGTTGACAATCTACAAACCATCGATTTTAATGTCAAGCACGGAAAGCACCTCCGTTCGGCGCGGCGCGGGCGCCGACGGCTCAACCCCTTCGACCTGAAAGGAATGAACGTCATGACTGAAACGCCTGTATCGGTGGAAGTGAACGGCCGCCGCTACAACTGGATGAGCCGGCCCGTGGTGGTGGTCTGCGTCGATGGCTGCGCATACGAATATCTGGAAGAAGCGGCCGAGGCCGGCGTCGCGCCGTTCCTGCGCACGCTGCTGAAGCCCGGCACGGCGCTCAAGGGCGAATGCGTGGTGCCGAGCTTCACGAACCCGAACAACCTGTCGATCGTTACCGGCGTGCCGCCGGCGATCCACGGGATAAGCGGCAACTACTTCTACGATCGCGACACCGGCGCCGAGGTGCTGATGAACGATCCGAAGTACCTGGTCGCGCCCACCGTGCTCGCGGCCTTCGCCGAACAGGGCGCGCGTGTCGCGGTCGTCACCGCGAAGGACAAGCTGCGCCGCCTGCTCGGCAAGGGGCTGAAGGGCATCTGCTTCTCGTCGGAGAAGGCCGACGAGGCGAGCATCGACGAGAACGGCATCGACAACGTGCTGGAGCTGGTCGGCAAGCCGGTGCCGGGCGTGTACAGCGCGGATCTGTCGGAATTCGTGTTCGCGGCCGGCGTGCGCCTGCTCGAGACGCGGCCGATCGACCTGATGTACCTATCGACGACCGACTACGTGCAGCACAAGTGCGCGCCCGGCACGCCCGGCGCGAACGCGTTCTACGCAATGATGGACAAGTACCTGCAGCGCCTCGACGCGCTCGGCGCGATCGTCGCGATCACGGCCGACCACGGGATGAACGCGAAGCACGACGCCACCACCGGCGAGCCGAACGTGATCTACCTGCAGGAGCTGTTCGACGAATGGCTCGGGCACGACGCGGCGCGCGTGATCCTGCCGATCACCGATCCGTACGTCGTGCACCACGGCGCGCTCGGCTCGTTCGCGACCGTCTACGTGCCGGCGTCGGCCGATGCCGATGCGCTGCGCGCGCGTCTTGCGGCGGTGGACGGTATCGAGCTCGTGCTGACGGGTGCCGAGGGCTGCGCGCGCTTCGAACTGCCGCCGGCGCGGATGGGCGACCTGATCGTGATCTCGAAGCAGGACGTCGTGCTCGGCACGCGCCGCATCAGGCACGACCTGTCGGGGCTCGACGTGCCGCTGCGCTCGCACGGCGGGATCTCCGAGCAGATCGTGCCGCTGATCTTCAGCAAGCCGGTCGCCGCCGACGTCACGGGCCGCGCGCGGCTGCGCAACTTCGACATCATCGACATCGCGCTAAACCATCTGCAGTGATGCGCACGCATCGGCAAGGGGACATACTCATGAACGCCATTGCGGGATCGACGGCCGTCCGCGAGATTCGTCGCGAAGCACTGCGAATCGACGGCGAACGGATTCATCGCGATGCGGTGATCGACGTGCGCAACCCGTACGACGGCTCGCTGGTCGGCACCGTGCCGAAGGCGACGCTGGAAGACGTGCGGCGCGCATTCGCGGTCGCGCGCGCGTACCGACCGACGCTCACGCGCCACGAGCGTGCGGCGATCCTGCGCCGCGCGGCCGACATCGTGCGCTCGCGCACCGCCGGGATCGCGGCGCTGATCACGGCCGAAGCCGGGTTGTGCATCAAGGATTCGACGTACGAAGCGGGTCGCGTGGCCGACGTGCTGACGTTCGGCGCCGGTGAAGTGTTGAAGGACGACGGGCAGATCTTTTCTTGCGATCTGACGCCGCACGGTAAGAAGCGCCGCGTGTACACGCAGCGCGATCCGCTGCTCGGCGTGATCTCCGCGATCACGCCGTTCAACCACCCGATGAACCAGGTCGCGCACAAGATCGTGCCGTCGGTCGCGACCAACAACCGGATCGTCGTGAAGCCGTCGGAGAAGGTGCCGCTGTCGTGCTACCTGTTCGCGGACATCCTGTATGAAGCCGGCCTGCCGCCGCAGATGCTGCAGGTGCTCACCGGCGACCCGACGGAGATCGCGGACGAGCTGATCACGAACCCGGCGATCGACCTGATCACGTTCACCGGCGGCGTATCGATCGGCAAGTCGATTGCCGCGCGGATGGGTTACCGGCGCGCGGTGCTCGAACTCGGCGGCAACGATCCGATCATCGTGATGGAAGACGCCGATCTCGACGAAGCGAGCACGCTCGCGGTGTCGGGCTCGTACAAGAACTCGGGGCAGCGCTGCACGGCGATCAAGCGGATGCTCGTGCACGAAGCGGTGGCCGATCGTTTCACCGAACTGGTCGTCGAGAAGACGCGCGCGTGGTCGTACGGGAATCCATCGGATCCGTCGGTCGACATGGGCACCGTGATCGACGAAGCAGCCGCGAAGTTCTGCGAGCAGCAGGTGAACGATGCGATCGCGCGCGGTGCGCGGCTGCTGGTCGGCAACGTGCGCGACGGCGCGCTGTATTCGCCGACGGTGATCGATCGCGTGACACCCGACATGCCGCTGGTGAAGCATGAAACCTTCGGCCCCGTCTCGCCGATCATGCGCTTTCGCGACATCGACGAAGCGATCCGGATGTCGAACAGCACCGACTATGCGCTGTCGTCGTCGGTGTGCACGAACCGCTTCGACAACATCACGTGCTTCATCACCGAGCTGGAAGTCGGCAGCGTGAACGTGCGCGAGGTGCCGGGCTACCGGCTCGAGCTGACGCCATTCGGCGGCGTGAAGGATTCGGGGCTCGGCTACAAGGAAGGTGTGCAGGAAGCAATGAAGAGCTTCACGAATACGAAGACGTATTCATTGCCCTGGTAAGCAGCGCGTGATGCGGACGCGCCGGCTCGAAGGCCGGCGCGCGGAATTTCCCCCGGCGGGACGCGGCCGCGACGGCCGCCCGACGACGGTCAATCGTCGTCGTGATGGTGATGACGCCAGCCGCGATGCCAGCCGTTGTCATGCCGGTAGTAGCGGTAACGGTAGTCGCCGTAGTACGGGCCGTAATAGACGGGTGCCGGCTCGTACACGACGGGCGGCGGCGGCGCGTAGTAGACAGGCGGCGGCGCTTCGATCACGGGCCCCGGCACGCCGAAATACACGCCGATGTCGGCACGCGCGAATGCGCTTGCCGACAGGCAGGCGGCCGCGATGCCGAGGGCGCAGGACAACAGGATGCGTTTCATTTGCCGTTCCCTCCGTTCGCGGGCGGCAGGGCCCGCGAGCAATCGGTTCACCTGCTTTCATGGTACGTAGCGCGTACAGAATGGGTGATACCGCGGTGTCGCTTATGTAACCGCCGGTAACGAATCGTCGGACGATTGCCGCGCCGTATCGCGACGGATTTCGTCTGCGGAATGCGTGGCTGGCCGGCGCGTTATTCGACGCGCTCATATCGTTAGCGGATTTGCGTTTTTGCCGGGCATCGGCGCGTCGGTAGAATTCGCGGACCTCTCGCGCGGCTGCTCGGGCCGGCGGGTTACTCCCTTCCATCGTTCGGGGTCCGCACCATGAAATTCCTTCGCTCCATTCTGCTCGTCGCGCTGCTGCAGGCCGTCGCGGCCACGAGCGCATTCGCCGCCGACGATCTCGCGCAGATCAAGTCTTCCGGCGTGTTCCGGGTCGGCACCGAAGGCACGTACGCGCCGTTCACGTACCACGACGAGACCGGCAAGCTGACGGGCTTCGACGTCGACATCGCCACCGCGATCGCGCAGCGCCTCGGTGTGAAGCCGCAATTCGTCGAAGGAAAGTGGGACGGGCTGATCGCGGGCCTCGACGTGAACCGCTACGACGCGGTCGTCAACGAAGTGTCGATCACCGACGCGCGCAAGGCGAAATACGCTTTCTCGTCGCCGTACATCACGTCGCACGCGGTGCTGATCGTGCGCACGGACAACACGACGATCCGCTCGTTCGACGACCTGAAGGGCAAGAAATCCGCGAACACGCTGACGAGCAATTTCGGCAAGCTCGCGGCGTCTCACGGCGCGGACGTGGTGCCCGTGCAGGGCTTCAACGAATCGATCGACCTGCTGACGTCCGGGCGCGTCGACGCGACGATCAACGATTCGCTGTCGTACCTCGATTTCCGCAAGCACAAGCCCGACGCGAAACTGAAGATTGCGGCGACCGACACGACTGGCGCCGGCGACGCGTCGGGCGTGCTGCTGCGCAAGGGTAGCCCCGACCTGGTGGCCGCGATCGACAAGGCGCTCGCGGACATCAAGTCGGACGGCACCTACGCGAAGATCTCGCAGAAGTACTTCGGCCGCGACGTGTCGCAGCCGTGACGCGAGGCTGAACGATGCCGCCTTGGCTGCACCTGATGGCGGAATCGCTGCGGCCCCTGCTTTACGCGGGGCTCGTGTTCACGGTTCCGCTCACGCTCGCGTCGTTCGCGATCGGCCTGTTGCTCGCGTTCGGCGCGGCGCTCGCGCGGCTGTTCGGGCCGCGCTGGGCACAGGCCGTCGTGCGTTTCTATATCTGGCTGTTTCGCGGCTCGCCGTTGCTCGTGCAACTGTTCGTGATCTTCTACGGGCTGCCGAGCGTCGGCATCGTGCTCGATCCGCTGACCGCCGCCGTGATCGGCTTCTCGCTGAACGTCGGCGCGTACAACGCCGAGGTGATCCGCGGCGTGATCGAATCGATCCCGAAGGGGCAGTGGGAAGCCGCGTACTCGATGGCGATGACGCGCGCGCAGGCGCTGCGCCGCGCGATCCTGCCGCAGGCCGCGCGCGTCGCGCTGCCCGCGCTGTCGAATTCGTTCATCTCGCTCGTGAAGGACACGTCGCTTGCGGCCGTGCTGACGGTGCCCGAGATCTTCCAGGCCGCGCAGCGCATCGCGGCCGTGACCTACGAGCCGCTGATCCTCTATACCGAAGCCGCGCTGATCTACCTGCTGTTCAGTTCGGTGCTCTCCACGCTGCAACGTCGCCTCGAAATCCGTTTCGGCCGTCATGCGTTGTTCCAGGCGGAGTTGCGATGATTCGTCTCGAACGCATCGACAAGTCGTTCGGCGCGCACCGCGTGCTGAGCGCGATCGACCTCGCATTGCAGCCGGGCAGCGTGACCGCGCTGATCGGGCCGTCCGGCAGCGGCAAGAGCACGCTGCTGCGCTGCGTGAACCTGCTCGAAGTGCCCGAGGCGGGCACGCTCACGGTGGGCGAAGCGCGCGTCGACTTTGCACCGGCGCGCCGGCCGTCGCGCGACGCCGTGTTCGCGGTGCGCCGGCAGACCGGCATGGTATTCCAGAACTTCCAGTTGTTTCCGCACCTGAGCGTCGTGCAGAACGTGATGGAAGGGCTCGTGACCGTGCAGCGCTGGCCGCGCGAGCGTGCGCGCGAACGGGCGCTTGCGCTGCTCGACAAGGTCGGCATCGCGGACAAGGCCGACGCATGGCCCGCGACGCTGTCGGGCGGCCAGCAGCAGCGCGTTGCCATCGCACGCGCACTCGCGCCGTCGCCGCAGGTGCTGCTGTGCGACGAGCCGACGTCGGCGCTCGATCCCGAGCTGTCCATCGAGGTGGTCGAGGTGCTGCGCCAGCTCGCACGCGAAGGCACGACGATGCTGATGGCCACGCACGACCTGCGCCTGGCCGCGTCGATCGCGCACGATGCGGTGTTTCTGGCCGATGGCCGCATCGTCGAGGCCCGTGCATCGCGCGACCTGTTTAGCCAGCCGCGCGATCCGCGCACCGCGAAGTTCATCGCGACGCTCGCGCAAGGCGTGCCGGCGTTCTGACGCGATACGCGATTCCGGCGGCGCTCAGCCCTGCGCTTGCCCGTCGAGCACCGCTGCGACGATCGCCTCCGGCGCATCTTCCTGCACGAGATGGCCCGCGCGCGGCACCCGGATCAATTCGCCGTTCGCGATGCGATCGGCGAGCGCCTGCCCTTGTTCGAGCGGAATCCACGCGTCGTCCTCGCCCCACACGATGCGCACCGGAAAGTCCGGCGGCGCGTAGCGAGCCTCCGCTTCCTCGATATAGTGCTGGCGCATCTGCGCGATCTGGCGATAGAACGCTGACTGGCCGCTTGGCGTGAGCCACGGCGAACGGTAGATCGACAGCACGTCGTCGCTCATCGGCCGTGCCACGGCATTGCCGATATAAGCCGATACGAGCGCGTGATGCGCATACGCCGGCAACCCGGTGAACGCGGCTTCGTGCTGCGCGACATGGCGCACGAACGGCGATCCCTGCGGTGCAATCGCGACCGGGTTCACGAGCGTGAGGTCCGCATACGCGATGCCGTCTAGGAAGTGCGCGCGCAGCACGGTCGCACCGCCGTAGTCGTGCGCGAGCACGCGCGGGCGCGCAATGTTCCATTCATCCAGCATCGCGCCGAACAGCACGTTCTGCCGGCCGAGCGACACGTCCGCGTCCGGCATGTCGGACTGGCCATAGCCGAGCAGGTCGTAGAAGTACACGCGATGGCGCCGCGCGAGCCACGGCGCGATCCGGCGCCACACCTGCGACGAAAACGGCGTGCCGTGCACGAGCACGAGTGGTGGGCCTTCACCGAGCATGCCCCATGCGATCCGGTGGCCTTCGAAAAGGAAGCGGTTGGCGAGTTCGAGCATCGGCTTCTCCGTGCTAACCTGTTTTGGTTGTTAACAGGTTACTCCGGATTATCCGGACATGAAACCGATAGGTGAGAATAAATGGTTACTCGAAACGAGCCTGCGCGACACGCGCACGAATGGGGCGCGGCCGATTTCGTCGGCGGCCATCCGGCGCTCGACTTCCTCAACACGGTGGCCGATACGGGCAAGACGCGCGACGAGGACAAGCTCGTCGACTGGCCGGCCGTGCGCGCGTGGGCCGGGAAAGCGGGATTGCTGGCGCCGGCCGATCTGGCGCGGCTTCTGCGTCATGCGCGGCAGGACGGCCCGGACGAGCTGGCGGCGCTGCATCGCTTTCGCGAGGATGCGTACGCCGCGATCGCGCACCTGACGGCCGGAGGCGGCGGCAGCGCCGGTGCGCGCGCGGCGGGCCGGCTCGCAGTCGCGATCCGCGATGCGATCGGGCGCAGCGCGTTCGACGCGGTCGATGGCCGGTTCGCGTGGCGGCCCGATGCGCGCGCCGCGTCGCGCTGGGTCGATGCGGCCGCGCTCGGTTTCGAGCATCTGCTGCGCAGCGACGATTTCGCGCGCGTGCGGCAGTGCGGCCGTTGTACGTGGTTCTTCGTTGATCGGGGCCGCGGCGTCGGGCGACGCTGGTGCGACATGCGCACGTGCGGGAATCGCGCGAAGGTGGAAGCGTTCAGGGAACGGTGAAGCGCGCGCCGTGACGGTGGGCACGCCGCGCGCGGCCGGCGCGCGATCGTTACTGAGCGGTTTCGTGCGTCCGATGGTCCGGCCATAGTGTCGCGGCGACGAACAGCCCGGCCGCGAGGAACGGCGCGCCGATCGCGAACAGGATGGCCGTGAGGCCCCAGCGATCCCAGAAGCGGTCGACGACGGCTCGCTCGGGGGTAACGGGGTCGTACAGCACGTTGACCGCTTCGCCTTCGCGTAGACCCGGATGCGACGACGCCGAGCCCTGGGCGAACGTGATCAGGCGCCCGCCGTCGGTCGTGAACGCGACGATTGCCGAATACAGCGATGTGCGCGCCCGGGGCGACCGCGCGTTTTTCGCGATCTCGACGACATGGCCGGTCGAGTGCGCATAGTCGCGGACGATCTGCCACTGACGCAGGCCGGCTGCGCCGGCGCCGGCGAGGAAGCCCGTGCCGATCGCGATCGGAATCAGCACGATCGCGATATCCCAGCGGCGCCGCGCCTGCTTGCTTGCGGTTCGGGCCGGCGGCGGGTCGGATTGCCGGCGGCGGCGCTCGCCGGCGATCAGCAGGCCGCCGATCGCAAACGACGCGATGGCGAGCAGCGTCGGCACCGCAACCGGAAACCAGCGTTGCGCGAAATCGTCGATCAGTGCGGGGCGGTCGGGATGGGCCGGATCGAGCAAGACGTCGACGTTCTCGCCGATGTCGTACGCGGGGACGGTCGACGCGGTATTGCCGGCGATTTCGCGGCGCTGGCCGTCGTTCGCGAGGTAGGCGACGATCGGCCGGTACGCGCGCATCGCGTCGCTGTCCTGCACGATGCGCACGACCGTGCCCGGCGCGCGGACCAAGTGGCCGGTCGCGCGGCCGGCCGTGAGGGCGAGCACGCCTGCGAGCAGGAGCAGCGCGACGCCGAGCGCCAGCGCGGCGAGTGCGTCCTTACCCGGCATGACCGGATCCGGCTCGTGCGTCGTGCGGCGGATTCGAGTGCGATCGGGTGAACGGTGTGTCCCGACGGACAGGCCGATATCGGCGCAACCATGCCCTCTGAATGGTCGCGTCTCGTTCACATGCTTCCATGTCTGACGTCCCATGTTCTCTCAGTGCCGGCGGGCAAACAAACGGCGGTGCCTGGGCCGGTCGTGTGATATTTGTCGGACGATTCTAGCGGAAACGGTGCGGAAGGGGCGTGCGGATGTGTGCCGAGAGAGGGCGCGCGCCACGAGCGTGGCGTGCGGAAATGAAAAAGGCCGGTCAGCTTTCGCTGACCGGCCTTTTGAATTCCTGGTGGGGCGTGAGTGACTCGAACACTCGACCTACGGATTAAGAGTCCGCTGCTCTACCAACTGAGCTAACGCCCCCCCAACAGAAGAAAAATTATGCACGAGTTTTTGGGGCATGGCAAGCCCTTTGTGCAAATTTCCTGAAAATATTTCGTCACGCCAACGGCGGCTGTCGACGCGGTAACGAGCGGTCGCAGTTTGCGCGCTCCCGGTATGATGACGCCACACGTGTTGCGCGGCGGTCGCGCAACGTTTTCTGGACATTCGAAGATGGACGAAAACGCAGTCCGCGAATTGCTGGATCGCCTGCTGGCCCCGTGGGTCCGCTCGCTCGGTCTGGTCCCCGTGTCGATCGGTGACGACAGCGTCACGATGCGCCTGCCGTTTTCCGGCGAATTCCGCCATTCGGGCGGCGTGATCTGCGGCCAGGTGTTCACGGCGGCCGCCGACACCGCGATGGTCGTCGCGATCTCGGCCGCGCTCGGCGAGTTCCGGCCGATGACCACCGTGTCGCTGAACACGAACTTCATGCGCCCCGTGCGCAAGGGCGACGTGCACGTCACCGCGCGGGTGCTGCGGATGGGCCGCAACCTCGTGTTCGGCGAAGTCGAGCTGTTCGACGAGGACGGCAAGATGGCCGTCCACGCGACGTCGACCTACGCACTCGTCAGCTGAGCGGCGCGATGTTCGACCAGATCGTCTTTGCGGGCGGTGGCAATCGCTGCTGGTGGCAGGCCGGCTTCTGGGACGTCGCGCAGCCGGCCCTCGGGCTGCGCCCGCGCGTGATCACCGGCATCTCGGCCGGCGCGGCGACCGCGTGCATGCTGTATACGCGCGACGCCGCGTGGGTGATGCGCTATTACGAAGAGGCGCTGCGCCACAACCGGAAGAACGCGTACTGGGGCAACCTATTCGGGCGCGAGCCCGTGTTTCCGCATTACCGCATCTACCGTCAGGCATTGCTCGACATCTACGGCGAGCCGTTCGCGAAGCTCGCCGCGGCGCCGGAGATCCGCATCGGCGTGTCGCACGTGCCGCGCTGGCTCGGTGCGCGCAGTGCGGTCGCTGCCGGCCTCGTCGCGTACAACATCGAGAAATATGTGCGCAAGACGCTGCACCCGACACTCGGGCGCACGCTCGGCTTTCGGCCCGAGTTCGTGCGTGCGCAGGCCTGCACGCAAGTCGACGAACTTGCCGACCTGATCCTGCAGTCGTCCTGCACGCCGCCGTTCACGCCGGTGCTGCGCCGCGGCGGCCGGCCCGTGCTCGACGGCGGGATGGTCGACAACGTGCCGGTCGACGCGCTCGACCCGTCGCCGGGCGACGTGCTGGTGCTCGTCACGCGGCTGTATCCGCGCCCGCAGATGTTCACGGTCGCGCACGGCGAGCAGCGGCGGCTGTACGTACAGCCGTCGAGCAAGGTGCCGATTTCGAGCTGGGATTACACGAGCCCGTCGCAGATGCGGCATGCATACGACCTCGGGCGGCGCGACGGCGAGCATTTCCTCACGCGCGTCGATGCGATGACAGGCGGCCGCGCGGCCGCCTGATGGCGGGGAATGGAGAATCGGGCCGCGCGGCGTGCGCAGCCCGCGCGATCAGCGCTTGCGGATCGGCGTCAGCGCTTCCGGATTGGCGACGCTCGACATGTCGCCGTCGTCGAACGCGAGGATGTTCCTGAACGCCGCGCTGAAATAGAGCTCGTAGCTCTCGCGCTCGACATAGCCGATGTGCGGCGTGCAGATCACGTTTTCCATCCGCAGCAGGCTGTAGCCCTGCAGGATCGGCTCGCTCTCGAACACGTCGATCGCGACCATCCCCGGGCGGTTGTGCGACAGCGCGTTGACGAGCGCGTTTTCCTCGAGCAGCTCAGCGCGGCTCGTGTTGACGAGCAGCGACGTCGGCTTCATCCGCATCAGGTCTTCCTGCTTGACGATGCCGCGCGTGTCGTCGTGCATGCGCAGGTGCAGCGACAGCACGTCGCTCTGCTCGAACAGCGCCTCGCGGCTTTCGGCGGCCGTGTAGCCGTCGGCGCGCGCGGCTTCGAGCGAATGCTCGCGGCCCCAGATCAGCACGTTCATCCCGAACGCCTTGCCGTAGCCGGCGACGAGCCGGCCGATCTTGCCGTAACCCCAGATGCCGAGCGTCTGGCCGCGCAGCACCTGGCCGAGGCCGAAGTTCGGCGGCAGCGCCGACGTCTTCAGGCCCGACTGCTGCCATGCGCCCTGCTTCAGGTTCGCGACGTACTGCGGAATCCGGCGCTGGGCGGCCATCACGAGCGCCCAGGTCAGCTCGGCGGGCGCGACCGGCGAACCCGTGCCTTCGAGCACCGCGATGCCGCGGTCGGTACACGCTTCGAGGTCGATATGGCTCGAGACGCGGCCGGTCTGGCTGATCATGCGCAGGTTCGGCAGCTTGGCGAGCAGTTGCGACGAAATCGGGGTCCGTTCACGAATCAGCACGAGCGCCTCGACTTCCGCCAGACGGCTCGCGAGCTGTCCCAGGCCGCGCACCGTATTGTTGAAGACCTTCACGTCGTGGCCGGCAAGCATCTCGAAGCAGTTCAGCTTGCGGACGGCGTCCTGGTAGTCGTCGAGGATGGCAATTTTCATGGTGAACGGTGTCGCGCGTTGAAATCGGCAGTGGCGGTGGCGCACGTCGCGCACCCGTCCCGCCCGGCCGGGGCCGACATGATGCTACGTCGGTCGCCTTCGTGGGGTCTTTTTAACAGGTTGTTACGCTCCGCGGCAATTGGCGGCAGCCTCGCCCGGCGCCGCTCGCGTGCGGTGCGCAAGGGTGCGCTGCTGTGTCGCATCAAATACGTCTTTCCTGATTCGGCCGCTTACTCGACGAGGTTCACCCAATTGTTGCTCCAATCAGAATAATTGGATCAACCATCCGCAAATGGCGAGGATTTTTGACTATTTTTATCGTCAACCGGTGCCTTGTTGAGCAACTCTGCATCATTTCCGCTGTCGTAGGAGAATTACGCATTTGCTTCATCTTTTTGAAGTTGTAACAGCGGCAGGAGTCGTTTATGGATCATTTGCAGTCGATGCGCGTGTTCGTCAAGGTTGCAGATCTCGGCAGTTTTGCGCGGGCCGCGAGTGCAATGGATATTTCCAACGCGGTTGCGACGCGTCACGTCGCCGATCTGGAAGGCCGGCTCGGCACGCGTTTGCTGAACCGCACCACACGCAGCCTTTCCCTGACCGAGTCGGGCCAGGTCTATCTGGAGCGTGCTCGCCAGATCCTCGATGAGCTCGAGGACGTCGAGCAGATGGTCGTCGCGCGCAATCACGAGCCGGTCGGCACGCTGCGCATCGTCGCGCCGGTCGTGTTCGGCCTGCATAACCTCGCGCCCGTGTTGCAGACGTACACGGAGAATTTCCCGAAAGTGGTGCCGGATCTCACGCTGGTCGACCGGCAGGTCGATCTCGTCGAGGAAGGTTTCGATGTCGGCATCGTGGTCACGCGCCAGATGCGCAGCGCGAGCATTGTCACGCGGCGGCTGACCACGGGCTGCATGACCGTGTGCGCGACGCCGAGCTATCTGGAGAAGCACGGCGTCCCGACCCATCCGGAGCAGCTCGTCGCGCATCCGAGCTTGAGCCTGCCGGCCGAATACTGGGGCGACGAGCGCGTGTTCACGGGGCCTGACGGCGAAGTGCGCGTGCGCCCGACCAACGTGATCGTCGCGAACAACACCGCGATGCTGCGCCAGTTCGCGCTGCTCGGGATGGGCGTCGCGATCCTGCCGAGCTACCTGATCGGCAGCGACATCGCGCGCGGCGCGCTCGTGCGGCTGCTGCCGGATTTCCGGCTGCCGCAGGTCGAAATCAACATCGCTTACCCGAGCCGGCGCCATTTGCCCGCGAAGGTGCGCACGTTCATCGACCACCTCGTCGAGTATTTCAGTCACGCGACCGATGCGACGATCGGCGAGCAGTGGGCCGCGCAGGGTGCGACGCTCGCGCCGATCGGCGTCGAGACGCGTACGGAGCAGCCCGAATCGGCCGACCCGAACCTGTCGCCGCGCCTGCCGCGTTCGACACGCACGCGCGTCGCGGTGCCGTCGCCGCTGTAACGGCGCGACGGCCGGGCGGCGGTTCCCGTCGGCACAAGGAAAAAACGCGGATCGAGCGATCGATCCGCGTTTTTTTATGGCTGCCTGCCGGAGCCCGATGCGCCGGGGGAAGCCCCGGCGGCCTGGCCGTTACGAGCCCGTCTTGCGCGCCGTCGTCTTGCGGGCGGCGGTCTTGGTCGCTGCGGTCTTGGCGGCAGCCTTGCGGGCCGGTGCCGGTTTCTCTTCGGCGCCTTCCGTCACGGTTTCGGCGTCCTTCGTCGCCGATTTCGCCGTCTTCTTCGCGGCAGCGGCCTTCGGTTCCTTCTTCTCGAACTCGAAGCCGATCTTGCCGTCCGGCTGCTTCACGAGGAACGCCTTGAAGTTGCGGCCCGTGCGCGACGACTTGAAGTTCGGCAGCAGATCCGTGCGGCCGTCGGCAAGCAGCTTGCCCATCTGCTCGCGCGTGATTTCCTGCTGCAGGATCACCTTGCCCGAGCGGAAGTCGCAGGTCTTCGGGTTCGCAACCGAGTGCTCGCACACGTAGCTCATCCCGTGCTCGAACACGCGGCCCTTGCACTTCGGGCACGCGCCGACCGGTTCCTGCGCGGAGAAGTCGGGTGTTTCACCTTCCTCGCCGCCCTGGTCCTGGCCGAAATCGAACTCGAGCTTGTAATTCTTCGTCTCGTCGTCGAAGGACAGCTTGAGGATCGCCGAGAACGGGCGGCCCATCTTGCTGCGGAACCCGGACAGCGGACCGATTTCCTTCTTCTGCAGCAGCTCCTCGACTTCCGGGATCTCGAACTGCCGGCTGCCCGGAATCTTCGAGATCGAGAACTCGCACTTCGTGCACGCGAAGCGGCGGTAGTTTTCCTTCACCTGGCCGCCGCAGTTCGGGCACGGCGTCTCGAGCGTCGCGTAGTCGCCGGGGATCGTGTCGGAATCGTATTCCTTCGCGCGCTTGACGATCTGCTGCGTCATGCGGGCGATTTCCTGCATGAACGCATCGCGCCCGAGGTTGCCGCGCTCCATCTGCGACAGCTTGTATTCCCATTCGCCGGTGAGCTCCGGCGCGGTCAGTTCCTTCACGCCGAGCCCGCGCAAGAGCGTCATCAGCTGGAATGCCTTCGCGGTCGGGATCAGCTCGCGGCCTTCGCGCAACAGGTATTTCTCGCCGAGCAGGCCTTCGATGATCGCCGCTCGCGTGGCAGGCGTGCCGAGGCCCTTCGCGGCCATCGCCTCGCGCAGCTCGTCGTCCTCGACGAGCTTGCCCGCGCCTTCCATCGCCGACAGCAGCGTCGCTTCCGAGTAGCGTGCGGGCGGCTTCGTCACGAGCGCGACGGCGGCGATTTCGTCCGTCTTCACCTTCTCGTTCTTCTGCACCGGCACGAGGTTCGCGTCCGCGCCTTCGGCGTCGCGGCCGTACACCTGCAGCCAGCCCGGCTCGATGAGCACCTTGCCCTCGGTCTTGAAGTGATGGCCGGCGACTTCGGTGATCCGCGTCGTGACGCGGAATTCGGCTGCCGGGAAGAACACGGCGAGGAAGCGCTTCACGACCAAGTCGTACAGCTTCTGCTCCGGCTCGGACAGCGACTTCGGCGCCTGCAGCGTCGGGATGATTGCAAAGTGGTCGCTGATCTTCGAATTGTCGAAGATCCGCTTGTTAGGCTTCACCCAGCCCTTGTCGAGCACCTGCTTCGCATGCGGCAGGTAGTTGTTGCTCTCCTTGAGCATCTCGAGCGTGGACTGGACCGTCGAAATGTAGTCTTCCGGCAGCGCGCGCGCGTCGGTACGCGGGTAGGTCAGCACCTTGTGCTTTTCATACAGCGCCTGCGCGAGGCCGAGCGTGTTCTTCGCGGAGAAGCCGAAGCGGCCGTTCGCCTCGCGCTGCAGGCTCGTCAGGTCGAACAGCAGCGGCGACAGCTGCGTCGACGGCTTCGATTCCTCGGAGACCGTGCCGACCTGGTCGCGGCATGCGGCGACGATCGTTTCGGCGGCCGGCAGGCTCCACAGGCGGGAGTCGCGCCTTTCCGGATCGAATTCGTCGCGCTTGAATTTCGGGTCGTACCACTTGCCTTCGTAGAAACCGCCCGCGCACGCGAATGCGGCCTTCACTTCCCAGTAGTCGCGCGGGATGAAGCGGCGGATTTTCTCTTCTCGTTCGACGACGATCGACAGCGTTGGCGTCTGAACGCGGCCGACTGTCGTCAGGAAGAAACCACCGCCCTTGCTGTTGAACGCGGTCATCGCGCGGGTGCCGTTGATCCCGACGAGCCAGTCGGCTTCCGAGCGACAACGTGCGGCGTCGGCGAGCGGCTGCATGTCCGTGTCGCTGCGCAGGTTCGCGAAGCCGTCGCGAATCGCCTGCGGCGTCATCGACTGCAACCACAGGCGCTGGACCGGCTGCTTCGCCTTCGCGTGCTGTGCGATCAGGCGGAAAATCAGTTCGCCCTCGCGCCCCGCGTCACATGCGTTGATCAGGCGGTCGACGTCCTTGCGCTTCATCAGCTTGGTGAGCACCTTGAGGCGCGACTCGCTTTTTGCGATCGGGTTCAGGTCGAAATGCGGGGGGATGACGGGCAGATGCGCGAAGCTCCATTTCCCGCGCTTGACCTCGTACTCTTCCGGGGCGGCGATTTCGAGCAAGTGGCCGACAGCGGACGAAAGGACGAATTCGTCGCTCTCGTAGTATTCGTCATGCTTTGTAAAGCCGCCCAAAGCGCGCGCGATGTCGTTCGCGACAGAAGGCTTTTCCGCAATGATCAGTGCTTTGGACATGACAGGTGTGTGATGGTAGACCGGGTTCGCCGGTGTGGGTCCCTTTTACGACCGCTTTATAGCACACGCCGAAGCGACGGCGGCTCGGCGTGTAAAAAGCGGGTCATCATAGAGGGGGGTTGCAGCGGCGGCAAGCGCCCGGCGCGGCGCTGCGCGCAAACGCGCGAGAAACCGCCGGGCCGGCGTGCGAATTCAGGCTTCGACGTTCAGGACGTTGCGCAATTTCGGTGCGTGCGGCGCACCGGGTACCGCGCTCAGATCGGTCAGCATTCGCTCGACGATCGCCGCGTGCGGCAGCACCGTGCCGAAGAAGCGTGCGGTGTTGGCATCCTCGATCAGGATCGTCGGGAAGTTCTCGACGTCGAGATCGTCGAGGCGGTCGGCGTGCGTTTCGACGTCGATCCAGGCGAAGCAGGCGTCGGGATGCGCGTCAGCGAGCTGGTCGAAGGCCGTCCGGTAGTCGCGGCACGTGCCGCACCACTCGGCGCACAGGCAGGCGACGAGCAACGTGCCGGGATCGGCGAGGCGCTCGGCGATCCGATCCGCATCGGTGTCGAGATTCAGCGCGGGCATGGATTTCCTTGAGTATCGTCGGCGGCGCGGCCGCCCCTATTCGGGGAAATGTAGCACGCCGCGCGCAGGCGGGGTGGGGGCCGCGTCAAGCCGCGCGAAGCGTCCGCCGGGGAGACTCGCGACGCGACCGGCCAGTTCGAGCGCGAGCAGCACGCGGTGCAGCACGTCGTCGGACAGGCCGCTGTGTTCGGCGAGCCATTCGTATGTGACGGGGCCGTATCCCAGTGCGGCGAGCACGGCCTGTTCGGACGGGGTGCCGAGCGAGAGAGGCGGGGATGCCTCGATTCGGGCTGGCGCGGCGGTCGGACCGGAGGCGGCCGCTTCCATGATGCCGGCGGAGGCGTGCTGGCCGGAGGCTTCGGTTGCGCGGATCTGGCCGGGGTTCGCGCCCTGAATTCCGGGGCATGCCACACCGGTCATCGGTTCTCCCAGCCCGTATTCCTCGAGAATATCGAGCGGCGCTGCCGTGAGCTTCGCGCCGTCGCGGATCAGCGCGTGGCAGCCCTGCGCGAGCGGTGCGTGGATCGAGCCAGGCATCGCGAACACATCGCGCCCCAGTTCGTTCGCGAGCCGCGCGGTGATCAGCGAGCCGGAGCGCGGGGCTGCCTCGACGACGAGCGCGCCGATCGCGAGCGCGGCGATCAGCCGGTTGCGCTGCGGGAAATGTGCGGCGCGGGCCGGCGTGCCGAGCGGCCATTCCGACAGGATCGCACCGTGCGCGGCGATCTCGTGGGCGAGTGCGCGGTGCCGTGCCGGATAGACGAGGTCGGCGCCCGTCGCGATCACCGCGACCGTGCCCGACCGGCCGTCGAGCCCGCCGCGATGCGCGGCGCCGTCGATCCCGAGCGCAAGGCCCGAGACGATCGGGAGCCCTGCGTCGGACAACTCGCGTGCGAAGCGCGTCGCGTCGGCGAGCCCCTGTGGCGTCGCGTGGCGGCTGCCGACCACGGCGAAGCCGCGTGCGTGCAGCAGGTCGAGCCGGCCCTTTACATATAGCAGCGGCGGCGGGTCGTGCAGGTCGCGCAGCCGCGGCGGGTAGGCCGGATCGCTGAGCGTGACGAGCGCGTTGCCCGGTGCATCGAGCCACGCGAGCGCGGCATCGGTGCGCGCATTGAGATCGTCGCGTTCGCTTGCGCGCACGGCCTGCGCGGCGGCCGGGCTGCTCACGGCGGCGATGGCCTGGTCGGACGCGCGCAGCAGCGCTCCCGGCGAGCCGAACGCGTCGAGCAGCGCCTGCAGTACGGCGGGCGCGAGGCCGGGCGCATGTGCGAGCTGCAGCCACGCGCGCAACGCGGAGGTGGTCAGCGCGTGCGGCGACATGAGGCTGCCCTCGAACGCGACGGCCAGCGGACCGCGTGGCGCCATGATAAAATTTTCATCATCCGAAATACTCGACAGGGCCGCGCGCGCAGGCGCCCGGCCAATTGCAGGAGGCGCGATCCGCGGCATTGATACGCCGCGCATCCGCCTCATCTTCATTGCATCGCGGCGGCGGCGCCAGCCGGCCGGATGGCCGATGCGGCACGCCGCGCCACCGAATACCGAACACCATGGCTTTGCTCAACATTCTTCATTACCCCGACAAGCGGCTGCACAAGGTCGCCAAGCCCGTCGACAAGGTCGACGACCGGATCCGCAAGCTCGTCGCCGACATGGCCGAGACCATGTACGCGGCGCCCGGCATCGGCCTTGCGGCCACGCAGGTCGACGTGCACGAGCGCGTGATCGTGATCGATGTTTCCGAGGAAAAGAACGAGCTGCGCGCGTTCATCAACCCCGAGATCGTCTGGTCGAGCGACGTGAAGCAGATCTATGAAGAGGGCTGCCTGTCGGTACCCGGCATCTACGACGAAGTCGAGCGTCCCGATCACGTGCGCGTGCGCGCGCTCAACGAGCAGGGCGAGGCTTTCGAGCTCGACTGCGAGGGCCTGCTCGCCGTGTGCGTCCAGCACGAGATGGATCACCTGATGGGGCGCGTGTTCGTCGAATACCTGTCGCCGCTCAAGCAGACGCGCATCAAGACGAAGATGAAGAAACTCGAACGCGCGATGTGACGCGCGTTCATCCTGCCCGACCCAGAACGCTGTCATGACCCGTACGTTGCGCGTGATTTTTGCCGGCACGCCGGAATTTGCCGCGGCTGCGCTCGCCGCGATCCATGAGGCCGGTTTTCCGGTGCCGCTCGTGCTCACCCAGCCCGATCGCCCGGCCGGCCGCGGGATGAAACTGCAGGCGAGCGCCGTGAAGCGCTACGCCGTCGAGCACGGCATGCCCGTCGCGCAGCCGCCGTCGCTGCGCCGTGCGGGCAAGTACCCCGCGGAAGCGGCCGACGCGATCGAGCTGCTGCGCACGACGCCGCACGACGTGATGGTGGTCGCCGCGTACGGCCTGCTGCTGCCGCAGGAGGTGCTCGACATTCCGCGCGGCGGCTGCATCAACATCCATGCGTCGCTGCTGCCGCGCTGGCGCGGCGCCGCGCCGATCCACCGCGCGATCGAGGCCGGCGACGCCGAGACGGGCGTCACGCTGATGCAGATGGACGCCGGCCTCGACACCGGCGCGATGATCGACGAGGCGCGCATCGCGATCGCGCCCGGCGACACGACCGCGACGCTGCACGACCGGCTGGCCGCCGACGGCGCGCGGCTGATCGTCGACGCGCTGGTGCGGCTCGAGCGCGACGGCACGCTGCCGGCGACGCCGCAGCCGGCCGACGGCGTGACCTATGCGGAAAAGATCGGCAAGCACGAAGCGGCGCTCGACTGGCGCAAGCCTGCCGACGTGCTCGCGCGCCAGGTGCGTGCGTTCGATCCGTTCCCCGGCGGCGTCGCGACGCTCGACGGCGCGGCAATCAAGCTGTGGGCGGCCGAGCCGGTGGTGGCGCGCGGCGACGCGGCGCCCGGCACGATCGTCGAAGCCGCGCCGGAAGGCGTGGTCGTCGCATGCGGCAGCGGCGCGCTGCGCGTCACGCAGTTGCAGAAGCCGGGCGGCAAGCGGCTGCCCGCGCGCGAATTCCTGGCCGGCTCGCCGCTCGCCGCGGGCCGGCGTTTCGCGCCGACCGACGTTGCGTAACGTGACCTGACTGCCATTCGACACGGCCTGCCGGCCCTGCGCAATCGGCCGGACGGCCGAGTCGCGCAGCGCGGCAGGCGCGCGTAGAATTTCCCTGCGCTCTCCGGTTTCGAGGTTTTCATGTTCGGCATCACCCATTTCGGCTTCTTCGTGCTGGCAGTTTTCCTGCTGAACGTCACGCCCGGCCCCGACACGGCCTACATCGTCGGCCGCAGCGTCGCGCAGGGCCGCGGTGCGGGGCTGATGTCGGCGCTCGGCATTTCGGCCGGCTGCTGCGTTCACGCGCTCGCGTGCGCATTCGGCCTGACCGCGCTGCTTGCAGCGTCGGCTGCCGCGTTCACGGTGATCAAGCTGGTCGGCGCCGCGTACCTGATCTATCTGGGCGTGCGGATGATCGTCGCGAAGCAGGCGGCTGTGACGTCCGGCGCCGCGGCCGCGCAGGCCGCGAAGCCGCTGCGGCAACTGTTCATGCAGGGCTTCTGGACCAACGTGCTGAACCCTAAGGTCGTGCTGTTCTTCGTGTCGTTCTTCCCGCAGTTCGTCTCGGTCGACAGCCCGCACAAGGCATTGGCGTTCCTGACCCTCGGCGCGGTGTTCGTCGCGATGAGCACGGTCTGGACCAGCCTGGTCGCATGGGTCGCGGGCAGTGTCACGCAACGCTTTTCCGGCAAGCCGGGCGTCAAGAAGTGGCTCGACCGCACGGTCGGCAGTGCTTTCGTCGGCCTCGGCCTGCGTCTTGCAACATCGCAACGCTGAGATTGAATTTTTCCGGCAAGACCTTATCTAACAAATCGCTTACAATTTTCCGTCGCGCCCTGTGATGCGCGGCGGGTCCCCTGACGGATAAGGAGTGGGTATGTTCAATTGGGTCAAAACGGCGATGCTGATGGCCGCGATCACGGCCCTGTTCATCGTGATCGGCGGCATGATCGGCGGCTCGCGCGGCATGACGATCGCGCTGCTGTTCGCGCTCGGCATGAATTTCTTCTCGTACTGGTTCTCCGACAAGATGGTGCTGCGCATGTACAACGCGCAGGAAGTCGACGAGAACACGGCGCCGCAGTTCTACCGGATGGTGCGCGAGCTGGCCACGCGCGCGAACCTGCCGATGCCGCGCGTCTACCTGATCAACGAGGATGCGCCGAACGCGTTCGCGACGGGCCGCAACCCCGAGCACGCGGCGGTCGCCGCGACGACGGGCATCCTGCGCGTGCTGTCGGAGCGCGAGATGCGCGGTGTGATGGCGCACGAGCTCGCGCACGTGAAGCACCGCGACATCCTGATCTCGACGATCACCGCGACGATGGCGGGTGCGATCTCGGCACTCGCGAACTTCGCGATGTTCTTCGGCGGGCGCGACGAGAACGGCCGGCCGGCCAACCCGATCGCGGGTATCGCGGTCGCGCTGCTCGCGCCGATCGCCGGCGCGCTGATCCAGATGGCGATTTCGCGGGCACGCGAGTTCGAGGCCGACCGCGGCGGCGCGCAGATTTCCGGCGATCCGCAGTCGCTCGCGACCGCGCTCGACAAGATCCATCGCTATGCGGCCGGCATCCCGTTCCAGGCTGCCGAAGCGCATCCGGCCACCGCGCAGATGATGATCATGAACCCGCTCCACGGCGGCGGCCTGCAGAACCTGTTCTCGACGCACCCGGCCACCGAGGAGCGCATCGCGCGCCTGATGGAAATGGCGCGTACCGGTCGCTTCGATTAAGTCTCGGCGCACCGCGCGGCCGTTGCCGCGTGGCGTCCGCGTCGCCACCCCGCACGCTTCGCGCTGCGGGGTGTTTCATTTGTGCGCGCCGTAAAGGGGCCAAAGGGGCCGCATGGCCGCACGCTACAATGCGCGGTTTGGGATCGCAGGGCCGCGTGGCCCTGCGATCCCGCCGTTTGCCGCATTTGCTTGCTGCGCTTGTTTGCCGATTCCGCTCCGATGACACGAACCCGTTCTTCCGCTCCGTCTTCTTCCGGCCGCCCGGCGCGCCTGTCCGCGCTGCACCTTGCGCCCGAATCGCTCGGCTTCGCACTCGACGCGGCCGCGCAGGCGGTCGATGCGGTACGGCGCGGCACCGCGCTGCCGGCAGCGCTGTCGGCTGTATTCGCGCAGATGGCGTCCGGTGCGCAGGCGCTCGCGCGCGGCGCGACGCAGGACGTCGCGTACCGGACGATGCGTCGCCTCGGCAGCGCGGACTGGCTGATCGGCAAGTTCGTCAGCAAGGCGCCGCCCGCGCACGTGCACGCGGTGCTCGCGGGCGCATTCGCGCTGCTGCTCGACCCGGCGGACGATGCCGCGTATCCGGCGTTCACGGTGGTCGACCAGGCCGTCACCGTAATCGGCGCGCGGCGCGAATATGCGTTCGCGAAGGGAATGGTCAACGCGGTGCTGCGCCGTTTCCTGCGCGAGCGCGACGCGCTCGTCGCGGCGATGCGGGACGACGCTGTCGCGCGCTGGAACTACCGCGCATGGTGGGTCGATGCGGTGAAGCGCGCGTGGCCCGACGCATGGCAGGCGATCCTCGCGGCCGGCGAGCGCCAGGGGCCGCTGACGTTGCGCGTGAATGCGCGCCGCGCGAGCGTCGACGCGTATCTCGACACGCTGCGCGCGAGCGGGATCGACGCGACCGCGATCGGCCGGCATGCGGTGCGGCTCGCATCGGCGCTGCCGGTCGAGCGCATTCCGGGATTCGCCGACGGCGTGGTGTCGGTGCAGGATGCCGGCGCGCAGCTCGCGGCCGAATGGCTCGGCGCGCGTGACGGCATGCGCGTGCTCGACGCATGCGCGGCGCCCGGCGGCAAGACCGGCCATATTCTCGAACTGGCCGATGCGGAAGTCGTTGCGCTCGAAAGCGATGCGACGCGCGCGGCGCGCATCGGCGAGAACCTCGTACGCCTGTCGCTCGCAGCGGACGTGCGTGTCGGCGATGCTGGCGCGCCCGACGCGTGGTACGACGGGCGCCCGTTCGACCGTATCCTGGCCGACGTGCCGTGCTCGGCCTCCGGCATCGTGCGGCGGCATCCGGACATTCGCTGGCTGCGCCGCGAGGCCGACATCCCGGCGCTCGTCGCGGAACAGCGCCGCATCCTGTCGGCGTTGTGGCCGCTCGTGAAACCGGGCGGCGAACTGCTTTACGTGACCTGTTCGATCTTCCCCGAAGAAGGCGAGTTGCAGGCCCGCTGGTTTGAAGCGGCTTGTGAAGATGCGGTACGATTGGACGCCCCCGGCCAGCTGCTGCCGGGCGGAGTGCAGGGAGGGGCGGCCGCCGGCGCACTCGACCAGAACACCGATCACGACGGATTTTTCTACGCGCGGTTTCAGAAACGGTGACGATCAAACACCTTTTTCCACTTCGGCTCGCGGCCGTCCTGATGGTCGCGTTGACGCTGTGCCTGGCCGTCGTCCGGCCGGCGCATGCCCAGTCGATCGCCGTGCAGCGCGCGTCGCTCCAGGCCGACGGAAGCGGCTGGAGCCTCGACGCCCGTTTCGACTTCGAGCTGAATCCGAACCTCGAGGATGCCGTCAACAAGGGCATCCCGCTTTACTTCACGACCGACTTCGAGCTGAGCCGCGCGCGCTGGTACTGGTTCGACGAGCAGCCGGTGTCGGTGACGCAGACGATCCGCCTGTCGTTCCAGCCGCTCACACGCGAATACCGCGTGTCGACGGGCGGCCTGCAGCTCGGCTTCCCGTCGCTGAAGGACGCGCTCGCGGTCGTCCGGCACATCACGTCGTGGCATGTGATCGACCGCAACCAGGTGCGCCTGGGGGAAACCTACATGGCATCGGTGCGGATGCAGCTCGATACGGCGCTGATGCCGAAGCCATTCCAGGTCGACGCCGTGAACAACCGCGACTGGACGCTCGGGTCGGACTGGAAGCGCTTCAACTTCACGGTGACCGAACGTGCTAAATAAAGTGCGCCGCGCGGCCAGCGGGAAGAGCCTCCTCGTTCGCGTGATCGTCTCGACCGTCGCGCTCACCGCGCTGCTGCTGCTCGTGCTGCTCGCGGCCGCGAGCGCGAACACCGAATTCTTCGACCGCTACTACTCGTGGCTGTACGCGACCAACATCGTCGTCGCGCTCGTATTTCTGCTCGTGGTGCTCGGGCTGATCGGGATGATCGTCGTGCGCCTGAGGAAGGGCAAGTTCGGCACGCGGCTGCTCGCGAAGCTCGCGGTGTTCTTCGCGCTCGTCGGCGTGGTGCCGGGCGGGATCATCTACATCGTGTCGTACCAGTTCGTGTCGCGCAGCATCGAGTCGTGGTTCGACGTGAACGTCGAGACGGCGTTGACGGCCGGCCTGAACCTCGGCCGCGGGATGCTCGATGCGTCGCTGTCCGATCTGCAGACGAAGGCGCGACTGATGTCCGACCAGCTCGCGAGCGTCGATGCGAACACGAACGGCACGACGCTCACGCTGCTGCGGCTGCGCGACCAGTTCGGCGTGCAGGACGCTACGATCGTCGAGCCGAGCCGCGGCGGCTCGGGCGCGGCGCCCGAATTGCATATCGTCGCGCAGGCGTCGGGCAATTTCGCGACGCTGATTCCGGACGACCTGCCGACGCCGCTGATGCTGAGCCAGGCGCGCGAACACGGCGCGTATGCGGCGATCGAAGGCGAAGTCGACGGCGACCCGCGCGCGCGCGGTGCGAAGGGCGCGCTGCGGCTGCGCGTCGTGCGGCCGATTCCCGATGCGACGACGTCGCTGCTGCAGCCGGCCGAACGCTTCCTGCAGCTCACGCAACCGGTGCCGCCGACGCTCGCGCACAACGCGGACGCCGTGCAGCGCGCGTATCGCGAGTACCAGGAAAAGGCGCTCGGCCGCACCGGCTTGCGCAAGATGTACATCGGCACGCTGACGCTCGCGCTGTTCCTCGCGACCTTCATCGCGATGATGCTCGCGCTTGCGCTCGGCCAGCAGCTTGCGCGGCCGCTGTTCCTGCTCGCGCAGGGCACGAAGGAGATCACGGAAGGCGACTACACGCCGAAGCGCGAGATCAAGACGCGCGACGAGCTCGGTTTCCTCACGCAGTCGTTCAACGCGATGACGCGCCAGTTGTCCGAGGCGCGGCTCGCGGTCGAGAAGAACCGCATCGCGCTCGAGCATTCGAAGACGTATCTCGAAAGCATCCTCGCGAACCTGACGGCCGGCGTGTTCGTGCTCGACCGCCAGTTCCGGCTGACGACGGCCAATCGCGGTGCCGAGCGAATCTTCCGGCAGCCGTTCAACGCGCTGATCGGCACGACGCTCGACCGGATCGGCGTTGCCGCGGGGTTCGGCGCGATGGTGCGCAAGGCGTTCGCCGATCGCGAGGCGGCGTCCGACGGCGCCAGCGGCGATCGCGGCCACTGGCAGCAGCAGTTCGCGATCGAGGTGCCGGGCGAAGCCGATCCGCTGACGCTGCTCGTGCGCGGCACGCGCCTCGTGTTGACGGTCGAGGGGCAGGCCGACGATCCGCAGACATCCGGTTACGTCGTCGTGTTCGACGACATTTCCGACGTGATTTCCGCGCAGCGTTCGGTCGCGTGGGGCGAGGTCGCGCGGCGGCTCGCGCACGAGATCAAGAATCCGTTGACGCCGATCCAGCTGTCGGCCGAGCGGCTGCAGATGAAGCTGGCCGACAAGCTCGCGCCGCCCGACGCGGATGTGCTCAAGCGCGGCGCGACGATGATCGTCAACCAGGTGGCCGCGATGAAGCGGATGGTCGACGATTTCCGCGAATACGCGCGCACGCCGCCGGCGGTGCTCGCGAACCTGCAGTTGAACGAACTGGCGAGCGAGGTGCTCGGGCTGTATGGTGTCGGCGAGGGCAAGAGCCCGATCGTCGCCGAGCTCGCGCCGTCGCTGCCGGTGATTCGTGGCGACGCGACGCAATTGCGCCAGGTGATCCACAACCTGCTGCAGAATGCGCAGGATTCGGTCGCGGAAGTCGCGCATCCGCGTGTGTTGATCGAAACCAAGACAGTAGAATATGGCGATCCCGACGCCGAGGGCAAAACGCGCGTCGCGGTACGTCTTACCGTGTCCGACAACGGGCCCGGTTTTCCGGCACGCATCCTGACCCGCGCGTTCGAGCCTTACGTGACGACGAAGGCGAAGGGCACGGGGCTCGGGCTGGCCACGGTCAAGAAAATCGTCGACGAGCACGGTGCGCGGATCGATCTGCGCAATCGCATGCACGGCGAGACCGTCGAGGGTGCGCAGGTGTCGATCCTGTTCCTGCAGATGGCGAGCGATGCGCCAGGCGCCGAAACAGGCGCGCAGGGCGGGACGACCCCCGCTAAGACAAAAGCAAGTGAGCAGACAAGGGCAGCGTAAATGGCAACCATCCTGGTGGTAGATGATGAAATGGGCATCCGGGAATTGCTCTCGGAGATCCTCAGCGATGAAGGACATGTCGTCGAGGCAGCGGAGAACGCGCAGGCCGCGCGGGAATACCGGCTGAATCAGGTGCCCGATCTCGTGCTGCTCGATATCTGGATGCCCGATACCGACGGCGTCACGTTGCTCAAGGAATGGGCGGCGCAGGGGCTGCTGACGATGCCCGTGATCATGATGTCCGGGCACGCGACGATCGATACGGCCGTCGAGGCGACGAAGATCGGCGCGCTCGATTTCCTCGAGAAGCCGATCGCGTTGCAGAAGCTGCTGAAGTCTGTCGAGCACGGTCTCGCACGCGGCGCGACGCCGGTGTCCGCCAACGCGGCGGCGAAGGCCGGCGCCGGACAGGCAGCGGGGTCCGCGGCGGTTGCGTCCGCGGCTGCGCTGCCGACGCTCGGCGATGACATGGCGGCGGCACTCGGCCTTGCGGGCCAGACGGCCGCGATCCCGTTCGACATCCCGTTGCGCGAAGCGCGCGATGCGTTCGAGCGCGCGTACTTCGAATATCACCTCGCGCGCGAGAACGGCAGCATGACGCGCGTCGCGGAGAAGACGGGCCTCGAGCGCACGCACCTGTATCGCAAGCTCAAGCAGCTCGGCGTCGAGCTCGGCAAGAAGCCGGCCGAAGGCGCCGTATAAATTTTTTGCGAAAACGCTTGAGCAGGTGAGAAAAGCTCGATATACTTTCATTCTTCGTTGGCCCGGTAGCTCAGTTGGTAGAGCAGCGGATTGAAAATCCGCGTGTCGATGGTTCGATTCCGTCCCAGGCCACCAGCAGTTCCAACCCCAAGAATCGGAAGGTTCTTGGGGTTTTTCGTTTGTGGTGGGCGTCGCGCGTGCGGCAGCATTCGCTGGAGCATGATAAAATCCGTGCCCGCTCAATGACTTAGCGCATCGCTACATGCGCACGGCAGGCTGCCAGTGATGCGCCGCCGTGACGCGCGGCAACGATGCCGCGCGATGGGCGGTATAAGCGCACCGCCGCGTCCGCGGCCGACCGCGCTGCCTATACTGGTCGAGCCGGCGCAGGCCGGCACGCGTCGGGCCGCCCGGCGGCAGCCGGCCCCGGGGCGCAGCGCGACGCGAGCCTACACATTCACGGAGTATCACGGTGATTCGGACAGACGCTAAAGACGGCGCGCTCGTGTTGTTTTCCGGCGGGCAGGACTCGGCCACGTGTGTGGCATGGGCGCTCGAACGCTACCAGACGGTCGAGACGCTTGGCTTCGATTACGGCCAGCGCCATCGGGTCGAGCTCGAATGTCGCGAAGGCGTGCGCGAAGCACTGAAGCACAAGTTTCCCGCGTGGTCGGACCGGCTCGGCGACGATCACATGATCGACCTGTCGGTGCTCGGCGCGATCAGCGATACCGCGATGACGCGCACGATCGAGATCGAGACGGCGGCGAACGGCCTGCCGAACACGTTCGTGCCGGGCCGCAACCTGATGTTCATGACGATCGCCGCGGCGATCGCCTATCGCCGCGGGCTGCGCGTGCTGGTCGGCGGGATGTGCGAGACTGATTTTTCGGGCTACCCCGACTGCCGCGACGACACGATGAAGGCGCTGCAGGTCGCGCTGAACCTCGGGATGGACACGCGCATCGTGCTCGAGACGCCGCTGATGTGGCTCGACAAGGCGCAGACGTGGCAGCTTGCCGAACAGCTCGGCGGCGAAGCGCTCGTCGAGCTGATCCGCGTCGAGACGCACACGTGCTACGTGGGCGAGCGCGCGGAACTGCACGACTGGGGTTTCGGCTGCGGCGAGTGCCCGGCCTGCAAGCTGCGCAAGCGCGGCTACGAGGCCTACCTGAAGGGCGAGCGGGTGACCGAAGCGCCGCTGTGACGCGGCGCGCCGGCAGCGCTTGATGGATAACGGATTCTGATCGACAACGAGCGGCGCGAGCCGGACGAAGGACGATGACTTACGCGGTCAAGGAAATTTTCTACACGTTGCAGGGCGAGGGCGCGAACGCGGGCCGGCCGGCCGTGTTCTGCCGGTTCGCCGGCTGCAACCTGTGGTCGGGCCGCGAAGAGGATCGCGAGGAGGCCGTGTGCCGCTTCTGCGATACGGACTTCGTCGGCACCGACGGCGAGAACGGCGGCAAGTTCAAGGACGCCGAAGCGCTCGTCGCGACGATCGCCGGCCTGTGGCCGGACGGCGAAGCGCACCGCTTCGTCGTCTGCACGGGCGGTGAGCCGATGCTGCAGCTCGACCAGCCGCTCGTCGACGCGCTGCACGCGGCCGGCTTCGAGATCGCGATCGAGACCAACGGCTCGCTGCCGGTGCTCGAATCGATCGACTGGATCTGCGTGAGCCCGAAGGCCGACGCGCCGCTCGTCGTCACGAAGGGCAACGAACTGAAGGTCGTGATCCCGCAGGACAACCAGCGGCTGGCCGACTATGCGAAGCTCGACTTCGAGTATTTCCTCGTCCAGCCGATGGACGGCCCGTCGCGCGACCTCAATACGAAGCTCGCGATCGACTGGTGCAAGCGTCATCCGCAGTGGCGCCTGTCGATGCAGACCCACAAATATCTGAACATTCCCTGAGCCACGGCTTTTGACATCGTGCTGATTACCCGAAAACTCGAATTCGACGCGGGCCACCGCATTCCCGATCACCGCAGCCAGTGCAGGAACCTGCATGGCCATCGCTACGTGCTCGAAATCACGTTGCGCGGCGATCTCGTCGATACCGAGGGCGCGCCCGACCGCGGCATGGTGATGGATTTCGCCGACGTGAAGGCGCTCGCGATGGAGCACCTGGTCAGCAAGTGGGACCACGCGTTTCTGGTCTACGCGCGCGACGAGGTCGTGCGCTCGTTCCTCGAGCAGATGGCCGACCACAAGACCGTCGTGATCGACCGGATCCCGACCGTCGAGAACCTTGCTGCGATCGCGTTCGACCTGCTCGCGAACGTGTACGACGCGCACTACGGCGTGAACCTGCGCCTCGAGCGCGTGCGCTTGTACGAAACGCCGAACTGCTGGGCCGACGTCGAGCGCCAGCCCGGCCGCTGATCCTGCCTTCCCGGCAGCCCCGCCGTCCGGCGCGGGCTGCCCGCCACTGCGCGTCGCGGCCTCGTCCCGCGCCGGCGCTGCTCCCCGCCCATTCCCACATTCCGCGTAGCGCCGCGCTATGATCGTTGCGTGGCACCGGAAAACGCATCGGTGCGCGGTCGCACTTCCCGCGCTGTCAGATCGGCCGCCCACGGTCGACTAACGTTGAAGGGCGCGGTCTGGCGCCGCCGTCGTGCCGCGTTGCCCGGCGTGTGGCGCCCCTTCGCCTGTTGCTTGTCCCGTTCGATTGCCGTTCCGTCCAGGAGGCCGTATCGATGAGCACGCTCACCAATTCCCTCAAACAACGCCTGCGCGACGGCGACGAGCCGCTGTACGGCCTGTGGCTGTCGCTCGGCAGCGATTCGGCCGCGGAAGCGCTCGCGCACGCCGGCTACGACTGGCTTTGCATCGACATGGAACACGCGCCGAACGATAGCCGCGACGTCACTTCGCAGTTGCGCGCGATCGCTGCCGCGCACCTGCCGAGCGAACCCGTCGTGCGCGTGCCGGCGCGCGAGCCGTGGCTCGTGAAGCGCGCGCTCGACGCCGGCGCACGCACGCTGATGTTTCCGTGCATCGAGACGCCCGACGACGCCGCGCACGCGGTGCGGCTCACGCGCTTCCCGTCGCCGGAGTCGCCTGACGGGCTGCGCGGCGTCGCGGGCATGGTGCGCGCGGCGGCGTACGGCATGCGTCGCGATTACGTGCAGACGGCGAACGCGCAGGTTGCGGTGATCGTGCAGATCGAATCGGCGCGCGGCGTCGACGAAGTCGAGCGGATCGCGGCGACGCCCGGTGTCGATTGCCTGTTCATCGGCCCGGCCGATCTCGCGGCGAGCCTCGGGCATCTCGGCGACATCCGCCACCCGGACGTCGAAACCGCGATGGCGCGCGTGCTCGCGGCCGGCAGGCAGGCCGGCGTCGCGGTCGGCATTTTCGCGGGCGACGCGGCGGGCGCGCGGCAGTATCGCGAGGCCGGCTACCGGATGATCACGCTGTCGGCCGACGTGAGCTGGCTGCTGCGTGCGACGCGGCAAGCGCTGCAGGAGGTACGGTCATGAACGGCGGTGACGGCGCGTCTTGCAGGCGCGCGCAGGGTGCGGGCGGTGCAAGCGGGCGGTTCGGCGCGATGCTCGGCCTGTGGGCCGTGTGTGTCGCGGCGGCCGCGCAGGGTGCGCCGCAAGCAAAGCCCGATCCGTCGCGCGAGACGCAATCGGCGGTCGCCGACTACAACGCCGGCGACTATCGCGCGGCGCTGGTGCAGTTCCACGACGCGGCCGAGCGCGGAGATCGTCTCGCGCAGTTCAACTACGCGATGATGCTGCTGACGGGCGAAGGCGTGACGGCGAACGTCGACGAAGGGCTGCGCTGGCTGAAGCGCGCGGCCGACTCGAACATGTCGCATGCGCAGTACGTATACGGCCGGATGTTCGACGACGGCGAGTTCGTCGCGCGCAATCCGGCCGAAGCGCATCGCTGGTTCCTGCGTGCGGCGAAGCAGGGGCACGTGCAGGCCGAGCTGTCGCTCGCGAACCAGTTCCTCGACGGGCGCGGCACGCCGCGCGACAACCGGCAGGCGTTCGCGTGGTACAAGCAGGCCGCCGACGCGGGCGAGCCGACCGCGCAGTATGTGACCGCGTCGTTCTACGAGCGCGGCGGCGACGGCGTCGAGCAGAACCTGAATATCGCGCGCGCGTACTACGCGGCGGCGGCCGCGCAGGGCGACGAGACGGCCGGGCTGAAATTCAAGGAGCTGAGCGCGCGGCTGAAGTCGCAGGGGCCGGCCTTGGGCGTCGGTGCGGAGCCGGGGAGCCCGCGCGCGGCGCCGCAGTGAGCGGGCGCCGCGTTGCCGCGTTCGACACGCACGATAAAAAAAAGGCGCCGGAGCGCCGTTTTTCTTGGCCGCGGCCGTGCCGCACGGTCAACTCTTCATCAGCCGCCGCTGTCGCCCGACGCTCATGATCATCCCGATCGCGATGCCGAGCGTCGCGAGCGCGGTGCCGCCGTAGCTCATGAACGGCAGCGGCACGCCGACGACCGGCAGCACGCCGCTCACCATCCCGATGTTGACGAACGCATAGACGAAGAACGCGAGCGTGAGCGAGCCCGCGAGCAGGCGGCCGAACAGCGTCGCGCCCTGCGCGGCGATATAGAGCCCGCGCGCGATCAGCGCCATGTACAGCGTCAGCAGCACGAGCCCGCCGACGAGCCCCCATTCCTCCGAGAACACCGCGAAGATGAAGTCGGTGTGCTTCTCCGGAATGAATTCGAGGTGCGCCTGCGTACCTTTCAGGTAGCCCTTGCCGAGCACACCGCCCGAGCCGATCGCGATCACGGCCTGGATCGTGTGGAAGCCTTTGCCGAGCGGGTCGGAAGTCGGGTCGAGCAGCGTGCACACGCGGTGCTTCTGGTAGTCGTGCATCAGCGGCCACTGCACTTCGGGCTGGCAGATGCGGTCCTCGAACACGGCGATCGACCCGACCGCGATCACGCCCGCGACGAGCACCGGCACGATCAGCTTGAACGACAGGCCGGCGAGGTAGATCACGAAGAAGCCGGCCGCGAACACGAGCAGGCCAGTGCCGAGGTCGGGCTGTTTCGCGATCAGCCCGACCGGCACCATCAGGATCCCGAACGCGGCGAGGAAGTCGTACCAGCGCAGGCCGCCTTCGCGGCGCTGGTAGTACCACGCGAGCATCAGCGGCGTTGCGATCTTGAGGATCTCCGACGGCTGGATCACGACGCCGACGTTCAGCCAGCGCTTCGCGCCCTTCTTGGTCATCCCGAACAGCGCGACCGCGATCAGCAGCGCGACCCCGAACGTATAGAGCGGGACCGCGAAGCGCATCAGCGTGGTCGGCGGGATGTTGGCGATCACCCACATCAGCACGAACGTCAGCAGGATGTTGCGCAACTGGTCCTCGACGCGGCCCGGCATGTCGATCGCCGCACTGTACAGCGTGACGATGCCGACGCACAGCAGCAGGAACACGATGAGGGCGAGCGGGCGGTCGAAGCCCGCGAACATCTGCTTGATCTTGTCGAGCCAGGCGCGCTTGTCGAATTGCATGCCTTTCTCCGTTAATGAGCGGTGCCGGCGTCCGCCGCTTTCGCGGGGGCCGTCGCACGGTGGTTGTCGTCCCGCGGCGTGGCGACGAGCGGCTGCGCGTCGCTGGCGGGCCGGCGCGGCCGGTGCGGGCGCCGGATCGGCGGCAGGCTCGCGGCCCTGGGCGCCGCGGCGCTCGCGTCGGCCGGTTGCGCCGCGCTTGCTCCGGCCGCCCCCGACGCATCGGGCGCCGATGCGGCCGATGCCGCATCCGCCGCGCTGGCCGCGGTCGGCACGACGGGCTGCGGCAGCGCCTTGAAGCCGGTGGCGACGGCGGCGGGCTTGTTCGCATCGCCGATCACCGGTGCATTCACGGGTTCGGTCGCCGACGCCGCGGCAGCCACGGCCGCGGCTTCGTTCTGCGGGTTCTGGCGCTCGACGAGGAAGAAGTCGAGCACGCGGCGCGCGATCGGGCCGGCGGCCTGCGCACCCCAGCCGCCGTTCTCGACGACCAGCGCCAACGCGATCTGCGGATGGTCGACCGGCGCGTACGCGATGAACAGCGCGTGGTCGCGCAGATGCTCGGCGAGCAGGTGGCCCTTGTAGTTGGAGCCCTGCAGCGAGAACACCTGCGCGGTACCGGTCTTGCCGGCGGCGAGGTACGGCGCGCCGCGGAACACCTTGTACGCGGTGCCGGACGGGTTCTCGATCACGTTCTCCATCCCGCGCTTCACGACGTCGATGTCGGCCTGCTTGAGCGGGATCGTTTCACTTTCCTTCGGCACGGTCAGGCGGCGCCCGCGCGTGATCGGATCCTCGACTTCCTTCACGAGGTGCGGCTTCATCACGACGCCGTTGTTCGCGAGCGTCGCGGTTGCGTGCGCGAGCTGCAGGATCGTGAACGAGTTGTAGCCCTGGCCGATCCCGAGGCTGATCGTCTCGCCGTCGAACCACTTCTGCTGCGCGGCCTTCTTGAACGCCTTCTTCTTCCAGTCGGTCGACGGCAGGATCCCGCGCGCTTCGCCCTGGATGTCGATCCCGGTGATCTGGCCGAAGCCGAACGGCTTCATGAAGTTCGCGATCGCATTCACGCCGAGGTCGCGCGCGAGCATGTAGAAGTAGGTGTCGTTCGACACCATGATCGCCTTGTTCATGTCGACCCAGCCCTGGCCCGAGCGCACGTCGTTGCGGAACGTGTGGCCGCCGAACGTGAAGTAGCCGGGATCCTGGAAACCCCAGCCCGGCGAGCGCTTGCCGAGCGTCAGGCCGGCGAGCGCCATGAACGGCTTGTACGTCGAGCCGGGCGGATAGGTGCCGTGCAGCGGACGGTTCAGCAGCGGCTTGTCGGTCGAGTTGTTCAGCTCGTCCCAGGTCTGCTGGTCGATGCCGTCGACGAACGAATTCGGGTCGAAGCTCGGCGACGACACGAACGCGAGCACGTCGCCCGTCTTCGGCTCGATCGCGACGAGCGCGCCGCGCTTGCCGGCGAACGCCTGCTCGGCGACCTGCTGCAGCCCGATGTCGAGCGACAGCACGAGGTTGTTGCCGGGCGTCGCCTGCGTGCGCGACAGCGTGCGCACGGGCCGGCCGCCGGCCGTCACCTCGACTTCCTCGAAACCGGTCAGCCCGTGCAGCTCGGTCTCGTAGCTCTGCTCGACGCCGATCTTGCCGATGTAGTCGGTGCCCTTGTAGTTGTTCGCGTCGCGGCGCGGATCGTAGTTTTCCTGGTCGCTGTCGTTGTCGTCGCTGATCGCGTCGATACGATCCTGGTCGCGCTTCGAGATCCGGCCGATGTAGCCGATCACGTGTGCGGCCGTCGTGCCGAGCGGATATTGGCGGAACAGCCGCGCGCGCACGTCGACGCCGGGGAAGCGGAAGCGCTGCGCGGTGAAGCGCGCGACTTCCGCGTCGGTGAGCCGCGTGCGGATCGGCAGGCTCTCGAAGTTCTTCGAGTCTTCCTGCAGCTTCTTGAAGCGGCGGCGGTCGCGTGCGTCGATCGGGATGATCGCGGACAGCTTGTCGATCGTGTTGTCGAGCGTGTCGTCGAGCTTCGATGGCGTGATCTCGAGCGTGTACGCCGAATAGTTCTTCGCGAGGATCACGCCGTTGCGGTCGGTGATGATCCCGCGGTTCGGCACGATCGGCGCAACCGAGATGCGGTTTTCCTCAGCCTGCAGCGCGTATTTGCCGTGCTGCATCAGCTGCAGGTAGAAGAAGCGGCTCGCGAGCAGCCCGAAGCAGACGAACACGAACAGGCCCGCCGCCGCGACGCGCAGGCGGAACTTCGAGAGCTGCTGTTGGGTGTCGTTGAAATCGGTCATGCGGTTAGCGTCGATCTGACCCGCGCGCGGGCGGGCGAGGTGCCGCCCCGGAGCGCGGCGCGCGGCGGGTTTGGGGGCGGCGGGTATTCAAAGGTCGTCCGGCTCAGATGGGGCGCGTATCGTCCGGATCGACCGGGCGGCGTTGCGGCATCAGCAGCAGGTGGCTCGCGATCGGCCACAGCGCGGCCTCGACGAAGCCGTCGACCAGGTAGCGCCAGCCGGGGAACGCGGCGCCCATCGCGAGACGGATCACGAACGGCACGAGCTGCGCGACGACGAGCAGCGGCGTGACATACAGCACCTGCACGCCGATCGGCATCCACAGCACGCGGCGGTGGATCGTGATCGCACCGTACGACAGCAGCGTATAGGCGAGCGCGTGCTCGCCGAGCAGCCCCGCGTCATGCACGTCCATCAGGATGCCGAGCGCGAACGCGACGCCCATCCCGACCTTGCGCGGCTGGTGGATGTTCCAGAACAGCAGCACGAGCGCGACGAAGTCGGGCACGCCGGGCAGGCGGCCCCACGGCATCAGGTTCAGCAGGAACGCGGCCGCGAGGCTGAAGACGATGAAGTACGGATTGACCGGCTGCAGGATGTATTGCGGGCGGTTCATCGCTGGGCTCCCGGTTGCGCGGCCGCGGGCTTCGCGGCTGCGGCGGCGGGCGCGGCCGGCGCGGGCTTCGCGCCGGGCTGGGCCGCGGCGGCCGGTTTCGCGTTCGCGTCGGCCTTGTCGGCTTTCTCACCCTTCGCGGCGGCTTTCGCGCCTTTCTTGCCGCCCTTCGCGTTCTTGTCGGCGGCCGGTTCGAGCTCGGCCGGGCGCGGCGGGATGTCGTTCTGGTAATGCAGCACGAGCATCTGGCGCGCGCCGCGCACGGCCGCGACCGGCGCGCAGGTCACGCGCGCGAATGCGGTATCGGCGAGCTTGTCGACGTGCACGACCTTCGCGACCGGCAGGCCGGGAGGATAGACGCCGTCGAGGCCGCTCGTGACGAGCTCGTCGCCGGCGACGAGATCCGAGCTCGTCGGCACGAAGCGCAGGTCGAGCGAATCGCCCTTCGGCGTGCCGTAGATCACGCTGCGCAGGCCGGTGCGCAGCACCTGCACCGGAATCGCGAGATCGCGGTCGGTGACCAGCGTGACTTCGGACTGCAGCGGGAACACGCGCGTGACCTGGCCGATCACGCCGTCCTCGCTGACGACGGGCGAACCGTTCTGGATGCCTTGCTGCGAACCTTGCCCGACCACGATCTTCTGCGTGAACGGATCGCTCGTGTCGTACTGGATCTCGACCGGCGTCGATTGTGTCGCGATGTGCTGGCGCAGCTCGAGCACCGCGCGCAGGTGCATGTTTTCCTGCGCGAGCACGGCGGCCTGGTTGGCCTGTGTCGACAGTTGCAGGTTGCGCTTGCGGAGGTCGTCGTTCTCGTGGCGCAGCGATGAGCCGGTGACGGCGATGTCGGCCGCGCCCATGAACAGGTCGCGCGGCACGAGCGCCGCGCGCTGCAGCGGATAGAGCACGGTGCCGAGCACGCCGCGCAGGATTTCGAGCGTGCTGAAGCGCGCGTCCGACACGAGGAGCGCGATGGCGAGGGCAACGAAGAAGATGAGCCGCGCGAGCGCGGGCGGACCTTGCTTGAAAAGGGGCGGCGGACTGTATTCCATGGTCGGCGCCGGGCGCGTGTGATCGGTTAAATGATGCTCAGACGCGCAAACGGCGCGGCGGTTCGTTCTAAACGAGCGATCCGGCCACGCCGCAGGTGCGTCATATCAACGAAACTGCCTAGACGATCACTCGTACGAGAAGATGCTGCCCAGCTTGTCCATGCGCTCGAGCGCCATGCCCGAACCGCGCACGACGCAGGTGAGCGGATCTTCCGCGACGAGCACCGGCAGGCCGGTTTCTTCGGCGAGCAGGCGGTCGAGGTCGCGCAGCAGCGCGCCGCCGCCCGTCAGCATCATCCCGCGTTCGGCGATGTCGGCGCCGAGTTCCGGCGGCGTCTGTTCGAGCGCGATCTTCACCGACGACACGATCTGGTTCAGCGGATCGGTCAGCGCTTCGAGGATTTCGTTGCTGGAGATCGTGAAGCTGCGCGGAATGCCTTCCGACAGGTTGCGGCCCTTCACTTCCATTTCCTTGACTTCGGAGCCCGGGAACGCGGAGCCGATTTCCTTCTTGATCGCCTCGGCGGTCTGCTCGCCGATCAGCATCCCGTAGTTGCGGCGGATGTAGTTGACGATCGCCTCGTCGAACTTGTCGCCGCCGACGCGCACCGAGCCCTTGTACACGATGCCGCCGAGCGAGATCACGCCGACTTCCGTCGTGCCGCCGCCGATGTCGACGACCATCGAGCCGGTGGCTTCCGACACCGGCAGGCCCGCGCCGATCGCGGCCGCCATCGGCTCCTCGATCAGGTAGACCTGCGATGCGCCGGCGCCGTGCGCGGCTTCCTTGATCGCGCGGCGCTCGACCTGGGTCGAGCCGCACGGCACGCAGATGATGATGCGCGGCGACGGCGAGAACATGCGCGACTCGTGCGCCGTCTTGATGAACTGCTTGATCATCTGCTCGGTGACGGTGAAGTCGGCGATCACGCCGTCCTTCATCGGGCGGATCGCCTCGATGTTGCCCGGCACCTTGCCGAGCATCTGCTTGGCTTCCTTGCCGACCGCCTGGATCGTCTTCTTGCCGTTGGGGCCCCCTTCCTGGCGAATCGACACGACGGAAGGTTCATCGAGCACGATGCCCTTGCCGCGCATGTAGATCAGGGTGTTTGCGGTGCCGAGATCGATCGCGAGATCGTTGGAGAAGTAGCTGCGCAAAAAACCGAACATTCAGAATCCTGTTTCGCTCTGGGCCGGCCCTGTATAGCGAGCGCTGAGGGCGGCAGCGGAAAAAATAACAGCCTCGGGAAGCGTGGCGGAAGCGGCCGCCGCGGCGCACGAAGCTGCGAGTGATGTCTACCGGGGATCGCACGAAGCACGCACGGCTTGCCGAAGCGAGGCGAAACGGTGCGGGAAAAGGCTGCCGGGTTTGGGTCGAACGCGTAATGATACCTTATAATTTCACGGTATTTGAATCGAAACGGGCGGTATTTTTGCCGCTTCGGTCCCGATTTTTGAGGGTGGGATCGCACCCTCCAACCCCCCGCCGCGGCGCTGCTTTCGATGCGCTGCGCAGCCTTGTTTTTCCGGTGATCGCATGGCCCTGACCCTGACCGATGTGAAACGCATCGCGCACCTGGCGCGACTCGAAATGGCCGACGCAGACGCCGAGCACATGCTCGGCCAGCTCAATGAATTCTTCGGCCTCGTCGAGCAGATGCAGGCGGTCGACACCGCCGGCATCGCGCCGCTCGCCCACCCGATCGAACAGATCCAGGAAGTCGCGCAGCGCCTGCGCGACGACGCCGTGACGGAAGTCGTCAATCGCGACGACAACCAGCGTCCGGCGCCGGCCGTCCAGGACGGCCTCTATCTCGTGCCGAAGGTGATCGAGTAAGCATTCGACGACAAGCGCCGGCCAGCGCCGCGCGCCACCCAGAATTCCCAGGAAAACCACTCAATGCACGCAAAAAGCCTGACCGAACTGCGCGCCGCGCTCGCCGCCAAGGAATGCTCGGCCGTCGAGCTCGCGCAGCACTACCTGAAACGGATCGACGCCGCGCACGACCTGAACGCGTTCGTCCACGTCGACGCCGATCTGACCCTCGCGCAGGCGAAAGCCGCCGACGCGGAGCTCGCGCGCGGCGCGGGCGGCGCGCTGACCGGCCTGCCGATCGCGCACAAGGATGTCTTCGTCACGCGCGGCTGGCGCTCGACCGCCGGCTCGAAGATGCTCGCGAATTATGAAAGCCCGTTCGACGCGACCGTCGTCGCCCGCCTGCAGGCGGCCGGCATGGTCACGCTCGGCAAGACCAACATGGACGAGTTCGCGATGGGCTCGTCGAACGAGAACTCGGCGTTCGGCGCGGTGAAGAACCCGTGGGACACGAACGCGGTGCCGGGCGGCAGCTCGGGCGGCAGCTCGGCCGCCGTCGCCGCGCGCCTCGCGCCGGCCGCGACCGGCACCGACACCGGCGGCTCGATCCGCCAGCCCGCGTCGTTCGCGGGCGTGACGGGCATCAAGCCGACCTACGGCCGCGTGTCGCGCTACGGGATGATCGCGTTCGCGTCGTCGCTCGACCAGGGCGGCCCGATGGCGCAGAGCGCGTCCGACTGCGCGCTGCTGCTGAACGCGATGGCCGGTTTCGACGAGCGCGACTCGACGAGCCTCGAGCGCGACGATGAGGATTTCACGCGCCACCTCGGCCAGCCGTGGGCGGCCGGCAACGATGCGGGCAAGCCGCTCGCGGGCCTGCGCATCGGCTTGCCGAACGAGTATTTCGGCGACGGCCTCGCCGACGACGTGCGCGCGACGATCGACGCGGCGCTGAAGCAATATGAAGCGCTCGGCGCGACGCTCGTGCCCGTGTCGCTACCGAAGACGGAACTGTCGATCCCCGTGTACTACGTGATCGCACCGGCCGAGGCGTCGTCGAACCTGTCGCGTTTCGACGGCGTGCGCTTCGGCCACCGCGCCGCGCAGTACGGCGACCTGCTCGACATGTACAAGAAGTCGCGCGCGGAAGGTTTCGGCCCCGAGGTGAAGCGCCGGATTCTGGTCGGCGCGTACGTGCTGTCGCACGGCTACTACGACGCGTACTACCTGCAGGCGCAGAAGATCCGCCGCATCATCGCGCAGGATTTCCAGGAAGCGTTCAAGTCCTGCGACGTGATCATGGGCCCGGCATCGCCGACGGTCGCATGGGATCTCGGCGCGAAGGGCGACGATCCGGTGCAGATGTATCTCGCGGATATCTACACGCTGTCGGTGAGCCTCGCAGGTCTCCCCGGCATGAGCGTGCCGTGCGGCTTCGGCGCCGGCGCGAACGCGAAACGCCCGGTCGGTCTGCAGATCATCGGCAACTATTTCAACGAAGCCCGGATGCTGCAGGTCGCCGACGCGTTCCAGCGCGCGACCGACTGGCACAAGCAAGTTCCGGCGGGGGCGTAAGCAATGACTACACAATGGGAAGTCGTTATCGGTCTCGAGACGCACGCGCAACTGTCGACCGTCTCGAAGATTTTCTCGGGCGCGCCGACGCAGTTCGGCGCCGAGCCGAACACGCAGGCGTGCCCGGTCGACCTGGCGCTGCCGGGCGTGCTGCCGGTGCTGAACCGCGGCGCGGTCGAGCGCGCGATCCGCTTCGGCCTCGCGATCGGCTCGACCATCGCGCCGCGCAGCATCTTCGCGCGCAAGAATTATTTCTACCCCGATCTGCCGAAGGGCTATCAGATCAGCCAGTACGAGATTCCGGTCGTGCAGGGCGGCCAGATCACGATCCAGGTGCCCGCCAACGAAAAGGCCGGCAAGGAAGCGTACGAGAAGACGGTCAACCTGACCCGCGCGCACCTCGAGGAAGATGCGGGCAAGTCGCTGCATGAAGACTTCGCCGGGATGACGGGGATCGACCTGAACCGCGCGGGCACGCCGCTGCTCGAGATCGTCACCGAGCCGGAAATGCGCAGCGCGGCCGAGGCCGTGGCGTATGCGAAGGCGCTGCACGGCCTCGTCGTGTGGCTCGGCATCTGCGACGGCAACATGCAGGAAGGCTCGTTCCGCTGCGACGCGAACGTGTCGGTGCGGCCGGTCGGCCAGGAGAAGTTCGGCACGCGCGCGGAAATCAAGAACCTGAACTCGTTCCGGTTCCTCGAGGAAGCGATCAACTACGAAGTGCGTCGCCAGATCGAGCTGATCGAGGACGGCGGCGAAGTCGTGCAGGAAACGCGCCTCTACGATCCGGACAAGCGCGAGACGCGTTCGATGCGCAGCAAGGAAGACGCACACGATTACCGCTACTTCCCCGACCCCGACCTGATGCCGCTCGTGATCGGCCAGGACTGGATCGAGCGCGTGCAGTCCGGGATGCCCGAGCTGCCGGCCGCGATGCAGCAGCGCTTCGTCGAGCAGTACGGCGTGTCCGCGTACGACGCGGGCGTGCTGACGTCGAGCAAGGCGATGGCCGCGTATTTCGAGGCCGTCGTCGCGAAGGCCGGCGCGGCGAACGCGAAGATCGCCGCGAACTGGCTGATGGGCGACGTGTCGTCGCAACTGAACCGCGACGGCATCGAGATCGACGCGATTCCGGTGTCGGCGGCGCAGCTGGCACTCGTGCTGCAGCGCATCGCCGACGGCACGATCTCGAACAAGATCGCGAAGGAAATCTTCTCGACGATCTGGGACGAGAAGGCGGACGACGAAGGCGCAGCCGACCGCATCATCGACGCGAAGGGGCTGAAGCAGATCTCCGACACCGGCGCGCTGGAAGCGATCATCGACGAGGTGCTCGCGGCGAATGCGAAGTCGGTCGAGGAATTCCGCGCGGGCAAGGAAAAGGCGTTCAACGCGCTGATCGGCCAGGCGATGAAGGCGACGAAGGGCAAGGCCAATCCGCAGCAGGTCAACGAACTGCTGAAGAAGAAGCTCGGCTGAGCATGATCGCGCGCCTGAACCGCGCTTGACGACGGGCCGCCCCGAACTTGTTCCGGGCGGCCCGTCGCGTTTGGTGGGTGCGTTATCGTATGCACCACACCGTCCAACGGAGGAACGCATGGCGAAACAACCGTCGCTCGACGATTTCCGCGTGCCGTACAGCACGCGCGAGAAGGAAGCCGCCGCATTCAAGCTCGATGCGTTCGACCCGGCCGCGAAGCCGTTCTCGTCCGGTTCGAAGGATGCCGATCGAGAACGGCTGTCGGCCGTGTCGACCGAGCTCGACGTGCAGCAGGAGCGCCTGCACACGCAGCAGCAGAAGCGCGTGCTGCTCGTGCTGCAGGGCATGGATACCAGCGGCAAGGACGGCACCGTGCGCGCGGTGTTCCGCGAGGTCGATCCGCTCGGCCTGCGCGTCGTGTCGTTCAAGGCGCCGACGCCGATCGAGGCCGTGCACGATTTCCTGTGGCGCGTACACGCGCAGGTGCCGGCCGCGGGCGAGCTCGCGATCTTCAATCGCAGCCACTATGAAGACGTGCTGGTGCCGCGCGTGCTCGATACGATCGACAGCAAGGAATGCGAGCGCCGCTACCGGCAGATCCGCGATTTCGAGACGATGCTGGTCGAGAACGGCACGACGATCGTCAAGTGCTTCCTGCACATCTCGAAGGACGAGCAGCGCGCGCGGCTGCAGGCGCGCATCGACGATCCGACCAAGCACTGGAAGTTCGACATCTCCGATCTCGACGCGCGCAAGCACTGGGACGCGTACCAGTCCGCGTACCGCGACGCGCTCGCCGCGACGTCGGCCGAGCATGCGCCGTGGTACGTGATCCCGGCGGATTCGAAGACGCACCGCAACGTGATGATCGCCGAACTGCTGCTGCGCACGATGACCGACATGAAGCTGGAATTCCCGCCGCCGAAGCCCGAGCTCGAAGGCGTGAAGATCCGTTAAGCTGCCACCCTGTAAAACATCGAACTGAACGGAACCCGACATGATGCGAGTGATTACCGCCAACCTGAACGGCATCCGCTCCGCCGCGAAGAAGGGCTTCTTCGACTGGCTCGGCGAGCAGAATGCCGATTGCGTGTGCGTGCAGGAAATCAAGGTATCGGCCGACGACCTGCCGGCCGAATTCGTCGAGCCGCACGGCTTCAGGAGCTATTTCCACCACGCCGAGAAGAAGGGCTACAGCGGCGCGGGCGTGTACAGCCGCCACGAGCCCGATGACGTGATCATCGGCTTCGGCAGCAGCGAATTCGACTCCGAGGGGCGCTACGTCGAGGCGCGCTACGGCAAGCTGTCGGTCGTGTCGGTGTACGTGCCGTCCGGCTCGAGCGGCGAAGAGCGCCAGCAGGCGAAGTACCGCTTCATGGACGAATTCATGCCGCACCTCGCCCAGCTCAAGAAGAAGCGCGAAGTGATCCTGTGCGGCGACGTGAACATCGTCCACAAGGAAATCGACATCAAGAACTGGAAGAGCAACCAGAAGAACTCGGGCTGCCTGCCGGAAGAACGCGAGTGGCTCACGAAGCTGTTCGACGATGTCGGTTATGTCGACGTGTTCCGCACGCTCGACCAGCGCGCCGAGCAGTACACGTGGTGGAGCAACCGCGGCCAGGCGTATGCGAAGAACGTCGGGTGGCGGATCGACTACCAGATCGCGACGCCGGGCGTGGCCGGCACCGCGAAGAGCACGTCGATCTTCAAGGACATCAAGTTCAGCGATCATGCGCCGCTGACGATCGACTACGACTACAAGAAGTGAGCGCCGGCGCTACGCAGCGCGCGTAGCGGTCGAACCCTCCGGTCGCCGGATGCGAAACGGGCCGCATGTCGAACATGCGGCCCGTTTCGTTTTTGCTTCGGCGCGGCGATCGTGCATGCCGCCCGGCGGCGCTCAGTGCTTGATCGACGCCATGTCGATCACGAACCGATACTTCACGTCGCTCTTCAGCATCCGCTCGTAGGCCGTGTTGATCTGCTGCATCGGAATCGTTTCGATGTCCGACGTGATCCCGTGCTGCGCGCAGAAGTCGAGCATTTCCTGCGTTTCCGCGATCCCGCCGATCAGCGAGCCCGCAAGGCGGCGGCGCTTGAAGATCAGGTTGAACACCTGCGGCGACGGATGATCGTGTTCCGGCGCGCCGACGAGCGTCATCGTGCCGTCGCGCTTCAGCAGGTTCAGGAACGGGTTCAGGTCGTGCTGCGCGGCGACCGTGTTCAGGATGAAGTCGAAGCTGTTCAGGTGCGCGTTCATCTGCGCTTCGTCCTTCGAGATCACGACTTCGTGCGCGCCGACGCGCTTGCCGTCGTCGATCTTCGACGGCGACGTCGTGAACAGCACGACGTGCGCACCCATCGCACGCGCCAGCTTCACGCCCATGTGGCCGAGCCCGCCGAGGCCGACGATGCCGACCTTCTTGCCGGGGCCGACGTTCCACTGCCGCAGCGGCGAGTAGGTCGTGATTCCCGCGCACAGCAGCGGCGCGGCGCCGGCCGGGTCGAGCGTCTCCGGCACGCGCAGCACGAACGCCTCGTCGACGACGAGCTGCGTCGAATAGCCGCCGTACGTGACGTCGCCCGTCACGCGATCCTGGCCGTTGTAGGTGCCGACGAAGCCGTTCTCGCAATACTGCTCGAGGCCGTCGGCGCAGCTCGGGCAGGTGCGGCACGAATCGACGAGGCAGCCGACGCCGACCAGCTCGCCGACCTTGAAGCGCGATACCTGCGAGCCGGTCGCAGTCACGCGGCCGACGATTTCATGGCCCGGCACGACCGGATAGATCGTGTTGCGCCATTCGTTGCGGGCCTGATGCAGGTCCGAGTGGCAGACGCCGCAGTAGAGGACGTCGATCTGGACGTCGAGATCGCGCAGCGCGCGACGCTGGAATTCGAACGGGGTGAGCGGCGACTGCGAATCGGTCGCCGCGTAAGCGTAGGTGGTGCTCATGCAGGGGGCTCCTTGTCCGGGAAAAACATCCGGCGAAACAGACTGCCGTCGCACCATGTGGCGATGCGGCGAGGCAGGACGCCATCGTAAGGAGCGCGGCGCCGCGGCGAAATACACGAAGGTCTCGAAGATTTGCCTATTCCTCTCGAATTGCATGCAAACGCCCGTCAAAACGCATTCAAGGTGCTACATTGCAAGCCAGATTCTCTTGCCGGACAGGACCACGCCGATGAGCTTCCAGCCCCTTTTTGCCGATGCGGGCGACCGAGTGCAGCGCCGCATGATCGAGCTGCACACGCGCCTCGCACCGAACGAGGGCGACACGCTCGCGGCGCTCGACGGCGTGCGCTTCTTTCGCGTGAGCCGCCCCGTGCCGCGCATGCCCGTGCTGTACGAACCGAGCATCATCGTCGTATGTCAGGGGCGCAAGCTGGGTTATCTCGGCGACCGCTCGTTCGTCTACGACGCGCAGCAGTATCTCGTGCTGTCGGTGCCGCTGCCGTTCGAATGCGAGACCTTCGCGAGCATGGACGAGCCGTTTCTCGCGATCTCGATCCGCGTCGATCTCTCGGTGATCGCCGAGCTCGCGATCCTGCTCGACGAGACGCTCGGCGCGGCCGCCAGCGAGCCGCTCGGCGTCTATTCGACGCCGCTCGACGCGCCGCTGGCCGACGCGGTGGTGCGGCTGCTCGAAGCGCTCGCGTCGCCGCACGACACGCGCGTGCTGGGGCCGGCGATCATGCGCGAGATCGCGTATCGCGTGCTGACGGGCGCGCAGGGCGACGCGATCCGCGCGGCGCTCGTGCAGCAGCATCATTTCGGCCGCATTGCGAAGGCGCTGCGGCGCATTCACGTCGACCTGAAGGCCGACCTCGACGTCGAGACGCTCGCACGCGAGGCCGGGATGAGCCTGGCGGTGTTCCACGCGCAGTTCAAGCACGTGACGGCGACGTCGCCGATGCAGTACGTGAAGGCCGCGCGGCTGCATCAGGCGCGGCTGATGATGGTGCAGGACGGGGTCGGCGCCGGCACGGCCGCCGCGCGCGTCGGTTATGCGAGCGCGTCGCAGTTCAGCCGCGAGTTCAAGCGGCTGTTCGGCCGCAGCCCGGGTGACGAGGTGCGCTGGATGCGCGAGAGCGGCAGCCGTCCGGCGGGCGCGGCGTCGGCCAAGCCGGCCGCGGCCGACGTCGGCGCATGAAACGATCGGCTTCGCGCACCGCTCAGCGCCGCGCGGCCTTGCGCCGCTGAGCGCTGATGCCCGCGTAGTCGGGCAGCGTTTCGACGCGCTTGCCCGTAGCCTTCGCGTACAGCGGCATCAGGTCCGGCAGGCGGTTCAGCAGATCCTGGCGCCGGGCGGTGCTGTACGGGTGCGTGTAGATGTAGCCCGTCGCCTTGTTCGCGCGCGTCGCGACCGCGAGCTTGTCCCACAGCGTGATCGCCGCGCGCGGATCGAAGCCCGCGCGTGCGGCGATGTCGCCGCCGATCACGTCGGCTTCGGTCTCGTCGGTCGGGTCGTAATGGAGCGCCTGCAGGCGCTCGCCGAGGTTCAGTGCCTGCGGCAGCGGATCGCCGACGCCGAACAGCGGCGGCAGCGTGGCCGCGCGCAGCGACGTCTGCGAGGTCGCGCTGAAGTTGCTGCGCGCGTGTTCGCGCAGCGCGTGCGCGATGCCGTGCGCGAGCAGCACGCCGAACTCGTCGTCGTTCAGGCGGATGCGGTCGAACAGGCCGCCGTACACGAGCACCTTGCCGCCCGGCAGGCAGGTCAGGCGGATGTCGCGCGAGCGGATCGCGTTGACGTCCCACGTCCAGTTCTTCACGCGATCGTTCCACTTCACCGAATACGGCGCGAGCTTCGCGACGATCGCGCGCAGGCGCTTCACGCGCGGCTGGTTCGCGGGGATCAGGCGGTTGCTGTCGGCGGCCGCCTGCACGATCTGCGCGTATTCGTTCCCGGTGAGCTGCTCGAGCAGCGGCGACGGAAGCAGCGTGCGAAACGCGATCTCGTTGCCGTAGCGGACCTGCTGCGGCGTCGGCGTATAAGCCTTCGCCGACGCGGCGCCGCCGGTCGGCTGCGCGGCTTCGGCGGCAGACGGCGGGACGGGCGCGGCGGAAGTTGCCGGCGTGGATGGCGTTGCCTGCGCGGCGGCCGGCGCGGAGCCTGCCGCGGCCGCGCCGGTGTCGGCCGCGTGCGCGAACCCCGCGGCGAGTGCCGCGGCACCGACGCTCAACGAAGCCGCAACGCGCGCGAGGCGAGGCAGTCGGTCACTGCGCACGGCTGGCCTCGCCGTTGCGGGCGGCGCCGTTCCACGGCGCGATCCTGAACAGCAGCAGCATGCCGGGAATCGCGAGTGCCGTGCACACGATGAAATAGTCGAACCAGCCGATCTTCGCGACGATGAAGCCGCTCGCGGCCGATGCGAGCGTGCGCGGCACCGATGCGAGGCTCGTGAACAGCGCGAACTGCGTGGCCGTGTAGCGCGGGTCGGTCGTGCTGGCGATATACGCGACGAATGCGGCCATCGTCAGGCCGGTCGTGAAGGTTTCGACGCCGTAGACGAGCGCGAGCGCGACCGTCATCGGGCTGAATTGCGGCGCGACGGCAATGCCGAAGATCGACAGCCCCGATGCGATGGCGTGGCTCGTCGCAACGGTGAAGTCGTAGAGCATCGCGAGCACGGGCGAACCGGGGCCGAGCTGCGCGAGCCACGCGAAGCCGAGCGTCGACACCATCTGCAGCGCGCCGAAGATCCACAGCCCGCGGCCGATGCCGATCTTCACGAGCCAGACGCCGCCGATGATGCCGCCGGCGACGCTCGCGACGAGCGCGGTGGTTTTCGCGACGATGCCGATCTCGGTGCGCGTGAAGCCGATGTCGAGGAAGAACGACGTCGACAGCGTGGTGGCCATCGTGTCGCCGATCTTGAACAGGAAGATGAACGCGATGACGAGCAGCGCGCCGGTCCAGCCGTCGCGCTGGATGAATTCGCGGAACGGCAGCACGATCGCGTCGCGCAGGTTGCGCGGCGGTGCGCCGACCACTTCGGGCTCGCGCACGACGAGCGTCATCAGGATGCCCGGCAGCATGAACGCGCCAGTGATCGCGAACACGACGTCCCACGGCATGTGGTCGGACAGGATCAGCGCCAGCGAGCCGGGGATCAGCGCGGCGAGCTTGTACGCGTTCACGTGCACCGCGTTGCCGAGGCCCTGCTCGGTGTCGCGCAGCAGCTCGCGGCGGTACGCGTCGATCACGATGTCGGAGCTCGCGCCGAAGAACGCGACGAGCGTCGTGAGCGCGGCAACCGTCCAGATCGAGTCGCGCGGCGATACGAAGCCGAGCGCGGCGATCGCGCCCGCGACCAGCACCTGCGTGAGCAGCATCCAGCCGCGCCGGCGGCCCGGCCGCCAGCCGGGCAGGCGCGGGAGATAGCGGTCCATCAGCGGCGCCCACAGGAACTTCCACGTATACGGGAACTGGATCAGCGCGAACAGGCCGATTTCCTTCAGGTTCACGCCCTCGGAGCGCAGCCATGCCTGCACGAGGTAGACGAGCGTGAACAGGGGCAGGCCCGACGTGAAGCCCAGGAACACGCAGATCAGCATGTGCGTGTTCAGATAGGCTCGCCAGCCGGGGTGATCCTCGTGAGCGGTGAGTGCGGGCGCCTCGTGTGGCGTTTTCGACATGGACTGGAACTGGGTAGCGTTGACTGATTGCGGCGGCAGCGCGCGGCGGGGGAGCAGCGCGGGCCGGGCCCGGCGTCCGTCAACGGCCCCCCGGCTCAGCTGCGCTTGACGCGGTAGACAGCAAGACTACCACGCCAGTTCGCTCCCCATCGAATCGGCTGGCCTTCGTGCAGCACGACGCGGTCGAGGATCGTGACGCCGACTTCGGGCGCGAGCGCCTCGAAATCCTCGATGGTCAGCACGCGCACGTTCGGCGTGTTGTGCCACTGGTACGGCAGCGATTTCGACACGGGCATCCGGCCGTGCAGCACCGACAGCCGGTGCGGCCAGTAGCCGAAGTTCGGGAACGACACGATGCATTCGCGGCCGACGCGCGCCGTTTCGCGCAGGATCGCGGCCGTCTGGTGGATCGTCTGCAAGGTTTGCGACAGGATCGCGATGTCGAAGCTATGATCCTCGAACAGGCGCAGGCCGTCCTCGAGGTTCTGCTGGATCACGTTGATGCCGTTCTTCGCGCTCGCGAGCACGCCCGCGTCGTTCAGCTCGATGCCGTAGCCGGTGACGTCCAGCTCCTCCATCAGCAGCGCGAGCAGCGAGCCGTCGCCGCAGCCGAGGTCGAGCACGGTCGAGCGCGGCTCGACCCAGCGTGCGATCGTGCGGAAGTCCGCGCGCGCGGACAGGGAATTCAGCGCTTGCTGGTTCATGCGCCCACCTCGTTGGCGATTCGTTCGTAATACGCGCGAATCAGGTTGTGATAGCGCGCGTCGTCGAGCAGGAATGCGTCGTGGCCGTGCGGCGCATCGATTTCCGCATAGCTGACCGTGCGCTTGTTGTCGAGCAGCGCCTTCACGATCTCGCGCGAACGCGCGGGCGCGAAACGCCAGTCGGTCGAGAAGCTCGCGATCAGGTATTTCGCCTGCGTGCGCGCGAGCGCGGCCGTCAGGTTGCCGTCGAACGCCTTCGCCGGATCGAAATAGTCGAGCGCGCGCGTGATCAGCAGGTACGTGTTCGCGTCGAAGTAGTCGGCGAACTTGTCGCCCTGGTAGCGCAGGTAAGACTCGACCTCGAACTCGACGTCGAAGCTGAAGTTGTACGCGTCGAGCGCGCCGTCGGCACGGCGCAGCGCGCGGCCGAATTTCTCGGCCATGTCGTCGTCGGACAGGTACGTGATGTGGCCGATCATCCGCGCGACGCGCAGGCCGCGCTTCGGCTTCACGCCGTGCGCGTAGTAGTCGCCGCCGTGGAAGTCGGGGTCGGACAGGATCGCCGAGCGCGCGACCTCGTTGAACGCGATGTTCTGCGCGGACAGCTTCGGCGTCGACGCGATGTCGATGCAGTGCGCGACGCGCTCCGGATACATCAGGCTCCACGCGAGCGCCTGCATGCCGCCGAGGCTGCCGCCCATCACCGCGGCGAAGCGCTCGATGCCGAACGCGTCGGCGACGCGCGCCTGCGCGTGCACCCAGTCCTCGACGGTGACGACGGGGAAGCGCGCGCCGTACGGCTTGCCGGACGACGGATCGATGCTCATCGGGCCGGTCGAGCCGAAGCACGAGCCGAGGTTGTTCACGCCGATCACGAAGAAGCGGTTGGTGTCGAGCGGCTTGCCGGGCCCGACCATGTTGTCCCACCAGCCGGTGCTGCGCGGATCGTCCGCGTAGACGCCGGCGACGTGATGCGACGCGTTGAGCGCGTGGCAGACGAGCACCGCGTTCGAGCGCGCGGCGTTGAGTTCGCCGTACGTCTCGACGACGAGCTGATAGTTGCCGAGCGCGCTGCCGCTTTGCAAGCGCAGCGGTTCGGCGAAGTGCATGGTCTGTGGAGCGACGATGCCGATCGATTCCATTCGTTCCGCCTTATGCCTTGTGACTGGGCGGCTAAATGGTGTCGGCGAGGCGCGGAGTCGGAGATGCGCGGCTGACGACCTCTTTAGCCGCATTTGTAGTGAACCGCCGGGGCAAGACGAATCAAGGCCCGGCCGGTTCGCGCGCCCGCAATCGAGTCAGCAAATCGGCGCGCTTCCGACCTGCCGCCAAGGGGCGGCAGGTCGGAAGAGTATAGCGGAATTCCGCAGGGCACGGATTTCATGGCGCAGCCGTCGGTTTGCAGGCGCGAATCGTGGAGTGTCGCGTGTCGAGGGCGAGGCGCCCGGCATGAACAGAGGCGACGCGCAGCCGCCGCTCGTGCCGGAGCGGCGAGCGGGGTTTCGCGGTCGGCAACGCTTCGCTTACTGCAGAATCAGCCGCAAATGCACATCGGCCTGCTCGCCGGGCGGCTTCTGGAACCCGCCCTTCGCGAAGCGATGCCACCTGCCGATCACGTAGCTGACGAGCAGGCTCGCGCGTGCGGCCGGATCATAGTCGGCCGGCAGTGCGAACGGCGCCGCGCCGTCGGGTGCATTTGCCTCCGTGTGCGCGACCCGCAGGCACTGCTTGACCGTCGCCTCGATGCGATCGAGCAACTGGTTCACGCGTTCGGTGAGCCGTTCGTCCTCGCCGACCAGCGCTTCGCCGGTCAGCACGCGCGTCATCCCGGGGTTCTTCGCAGCGAAATTGAGCATCGTCAGCGCGATCGTGCGGGCCTGCAGCACGCCGTTCGGCTCCTTCGCGACGATCTGGTTGACGAGGCCGAACAGCGACTGCTCGATGAACTCGATCAGCCCTTCGTACATCTTCGCCTTGCTCGGGAAATGGCGGTACAGCGCCGCTTCCGACACGTCGAGCCGGGCCGCGAGCGCGGCCGTCGTGATCTTCTCGCGCTTCGGCGCCTCGAGCATCGTCGCGAGCGTCTGCAGGATGTGCACGCGGCGCTCGCCCGGCTTCGGACGCGTACGGGTGCGGGTAGGTGATGCCTGATCGTCCGTTACGGCTTGGTCCTGCGGGTGAGTCGGCTGCATTTCTTTCGCCCCGATCGAGTGCCCAGTCGAAGCGATTTTAACGAACGAATCCGCTGGTCGACATAATGCGGGCGGCCGGTACCCGGCAGGTGGCCGGGAAGATGGCCGGTAATCCAGACCGTGCCGATGCCGAGGCGCTTGTAGCGCTTCAGGTGGCCGAGCGTATCCTCGACGAGGATCGCGTCGGACGCGCGCGCATGCACGGCGCGCAACGTCCTGCGCAGCATCGTGTGATCGGGCTTCGCGCGCCACGTGCGGCGGTCGCGCATGTGCTCGATCGCGATCACGCGCTCGAACAGCCGCTCGATGCGCAGCTCGCGCAGTACCGCGCGCGCATAGTTCTCGGGCGCATTGGTCAGCACGAACTTGCGGCCCGGCAGCTCGGCGATGATGTGTGCGAGGCCGCGCTCGGCGCGCACCATGGCGGGAAGATCGGCGAACGTGTGGACCGCGCGCAGGAAGTGGTTCGGATCGATCGGATGGTGGCGCGTGAGGCCGAGGAGCGCGGCGCCGTAGCGCTGCGTGTAGCCGGTGCGCAAGCGGTCGGCTTCGGCGCGCTCGACCTTGAGCGCGTCGATGATGTATTGCGTCATCGCACGGTTGATCTCGGGAAAGATCGCGTGCGATGCGTGGTGCAGCGTGTTGTCGAGATCGAACAGCCAGACGGGCGCGCCGGCACGCGGCCGGCTGCGCGAGATGCGCCGGCGCCGCAGCGGGGCCGGCAGGTCGGGGCTGGTGGTCTTGCGGCGCGCGCTCAATGCGAGCGGATCATCGTGCCGAACGGCTGCTCGGTCAGGATTTCCAGCAGCACCGAGTGCTCGATCCGGCCGTCGACGATGTGCACCGACTTCACGCCGCTCTTCGCCGCGTCGAGCGCCGACGAGATCTTCGGCAGCATGCCGCCGGAGATCGTGCCGTCCTCGAACAGCGCGTCGATCTCGCGCGCGGACAAATCGGTCAGCAGGTTGCCGTCCTTGTCCATCACGCCCGGGATGTTGGTCATCATCAGCAGTTTCTCGGCGTTCAGCACCGTGGCGAGCTTGCCCGCGACGAGGTCTGCATTGATGTTGTACGAAAGACCATCCTCACCGAAACCGATCGGCGAGATCACCGGGATGAACGCGTCGTCCTGCAGCGCCTTCACGACTGCCGGGTTGATCGCCTCGACTTCGCCGACCTGGCCGATGTCGATGTACTGGCCCGGGTTGTCGCGGTCCGGCATCAGCAGCTTGCGCGCGTGGATCAGGCCGCCGTCCTTGCCCGTCAGGCCCACCGCGTGGCCGCCGAAGTGGTTGATCAGCGTCACGATGTCCTGCTGCACTTCGCCGCCCAGCACCCATTCGACGACTTCCATCGTCTCTTCGTCGGTGACGCGCATGCCCTGGATGAAGGTGCCGGCCTTGCCGATCTTCTTCAGCGCCTGGTCGATCTGCGGACCGCCGCCGTGGACGATCACCGGGTTGATGCCGACCAGTTTCAGCAGGATCACGTCGCGCGCGAAGCCTTGCTTGAGCCGCTCTTCCGTCATCGCGTTGCCGCCGTATTTGATGACCACGGTCTTGCCGTGGTAGCGGCGGATGTACGGCAGCGCCTCGGCAAGGATTTCTGCTTTCAGCGTCGGGGCGATCTGCGAGAGGTCGATTGGCTCGGACATGGCGGCGGCTCAGGCTGGGAACGGTTGAAACACGGCGAATTGTACAGGAGTGGCGCAGCGCAGCATCGGGTTTTTGGGCTGGCCGGAAGGTGATCGGCGCGGCTCGGACACCATACGCGGCGGCCCGCCGGCTATGGCGCTGCGCGATGCGGGCGGCGGCGCGCGGGCAGCGGCGGCGGGTTCGTTCGCGTGCGTTCGCGACGAACGACGGCCGGCAGACCGGCGTGCAAGATCCGTGCGCCGCGCTATGCTTGTCGCGTGGGGTGACTTCACGCCCGCTTTCGCGATTGCACCATGACCGATTCCGCCGCCGACGCCCGTTCCGCCCCGCGCCGCGCGCGCTGCCCGCACTGCGGGCGCGGCTTCGACTGCGGCGCGCGCACGCAGCCGTTCGAATGCTGGTGTGCGTCGATGCCGGCGCTGCCCGGCGGCACGCAGCCCGCGGCCGGCACGCGCTGCCGGTGCCCCGAGTGCCTGGCCGACGAGATCGCGCGGCGCATGGCCGGCCCGGCCGGCTGACGGCACCGGCCGGGCACGCGGTGCGCCCCGTTCGCCCGCTCCGATCCGGCCCCGCTGGAGGCGCCGCCCGCTAAACGGGTAAACTGCCCGGATGCAACGAATCACCACCACCGGGCGCGTCAACCTCAGTCACCTGTTCTGGCTTCGCAATCTTGCGATCATTGGCCAGCTCGTGACGATCGGCGTCGTGCAGACCTATTTCGGCGTGCATCTGCCGTTGCCGGCGATGCTGATGGTCATCGCGCTCGAAATCGTTTTCAACGCGCTGACCTGGGTGCGCGTGCTGCGCGCGCGGCCCGAGACCAATTTCGAGCTGCTCGGCCAGTTGTGGGTCGACCTCGGTGCGCTGTCGGCGCTGCTGTTCCTGTCGGGCGGCACGACCAACCCGTTCGTGTCGCTGTACCTGCCGTCGCTTGCGATCGCGGCCGCCGTGCTGCCGTGGCACCTGATGATCTGGCTCGCGGCGTTCGCGGTCGCGTGCTATGCGGCGCTCGGCTTCGATTCGGTGCCGCTCAACATGGACAATCCCGCGAACCTGTTCGACTACTACCGCACCGGGATGTGGGCGAACTTCATGGTCAGCGTCGGGTTGATCGCGTGGTTCGTCGCGCGCATGTCGAATGCGCTGCGCCAGCGCGATGCGGCGCTCGGCGAAGCGCAGCAGCACCTGCTGCGCGACGAGCGGGCGGTCGCGCTCGGCGTGCAGGCCGCCACCGTCGCGCACGAGATGGGCACGCCGCTGTCGACGATCGCGATGCTCGCCGAGGAACTGCGCGACGCGGCGCGCGCCGATCCGGGGCTGGCCCGCTACGAGGCCGACCTGAAGGTGCTCGAGGAACAGATGACGCTCTGCACGTCGGCGCTCGCGCGCCTGCGCAGCCGCGCGAGTGCGCCGGCGAGCCGCCAGCCGGTGGACGACTGGCTCGACACGTTCGTCGAGCACTGGCGCCTGCGGCATCCGCACGTGCAGTTCGATCTGCTCGGCGCGCGTCCGGCGGGCGTCGCGCTCGACGACACGGTCGCGGCCGGCCAGATCCTGACGATCCTGCTCGACAACGCCGCGCGCGCGAGCCCGCAGCGCGTGACGCTGGCCGCGAAGGTCGCGCACGATCGCGCGGCCGATGCGATCGAATTCGAGGTATGCGACGACGGGCCCGGCATTCCGGCCGCGCTGCGCGAATCGCTCGGCGCGATGCCGGTCGACAGCACGCAGGGCGGGCACGGGGTCGGCCTGTATCTCGCGTTCAGTGCGGCCGCGCGGCTCGGCGGCGAGATCGAGCTGTCCGATGTCACGCCGCGCGCGGCAGGCGGCAACGGACGCTCCGGCGGTGCGGCGAACGGCCACGCCGCTGCCTCGGGCCAACGCGCGGGCGAACGCGTGGCCGAACGAACGGCCGGCACGCCGGACAGCCGCGCGGCCGGCGCAACCGCCGGGCGCGGCACGCGGGCCGTGCTGCGCCTGCCGGTCGTGCGCGTCGCGGCGCCGGCCGCCTCAACCAACACGTAGACGGAGAAACCACATGAGCGAGAACAATTTCCTGGTGATCGACGACAACGAGGTGTTCGCGGGCACGCTCGCGCGCGGCCTCGAGCGCCGCGGTTACGCGGTCCAGCAGGCGCACGACAAGGAGACGGCGCTCAGGCTCGCCGCGGGCGGCAAGTTCCAGTTCATCACCGTCGACCTGCATCTCGGCGAGGATTCGGGCCTGAGCCTGATCGCGCCGCTGTGCGACCTGCAGCCCGATGCGCGGATTCTGGTGCTGACCGGCTACGCGAGCATCGCGACTGCCGTGCAGGCCGTGAAGGAAGGCGCCGACAACTATCTCGCGAAGCCCGCGAACGTCGAGTCGATCCTGGCCGCGCTGCAGACCAACGCGACCGAGGTGCAGGCCGACGAGGCGCTCGAGAATCCGGTCGTGCTGTCGGTCGACCGGCTCGAATGGGAGCACATCCAGCGCGTGCTCGCGGAGAACAACAACAACATCTCGGCGACCGCGCGCGCGCTGAACATGCACCGCCGCACGCTGCAGCGCAAGCTCGCGAAGAAGCCGGTGCGGCAGTAAGCGGCGCGACGCGGTCGTCGCGGCGGGTGTCGATGCCGCACGACGGGCGTTGCGGGTTGCGATGGGCGATCGCGCATGCGGGCAGGCCGTGCTTGGCTGTCTGCCGGACGCACCAACGAAAACGGGCGACCCGTCGGGTCGCCCGTTTCGCATTCGCCGCTGCGCGCGTTACAGCACGTAGCGCGACAGATCCTCGTCCTGCGCCACTTCGCCGAGCGCGCGGTCGACATACGTCGCGTCGATCGTCACGCACTCGCCGGCGTGATTGCCGGCCGAGAACGACACTTCCTCGAGCAGTTTCTCGATCACCGTGTACAGCCGGCGCGCACCGATGTTCTCGGTCTTCTCGTTGACCGAATACGCGATTTCCGCGAGGCGGCGGATACCGTCCCGGGCGAATTCGAGCTGCACGTCCTCGGTCGCGAGCAGCGCCTGGTACTGCTTGACGAGGCTCGCGTCGGTCGCATCGAGGATCGCCTCGAAGTCTTCCACCGACAGCGAGTCGAGCTCGACACGGATCGGGAAGCGGCCCTGCAGTTCCGGAATCAGGTCGCTCGGCTTCGCGAGGTGGAACGCGCCGCTCGCGATGAACAGGATGTGATCGGTCTTCACCATCCCGTACTTCGTGTTGATCGTCGTGCCTTCGACGAGCGGCAGCAGGTCGCGCTGCACGCCCTGGCGCGACACTTCGCCGCCGCTGCCTTCGTTGTTGCGCGACGTGATCTTGTCGATCTCGTCGAGGAACACGATGCCGTTCTGCTCGACGTTCTGCACGGCCTTCGTCTTCACTTCCTCGTCGTTGAGCATCTTCGCCGCTTCCTCGTCGGTCAGCAGCTTCAGCGCTTCCTTGATCTTCACCTTGCGGCGCTGTTTCTTGCCGCTGCCGAGGTTCGAGAACATCGAGCGGATCTGCTCGGTCATCTCTTCCATCCCGGGCGGCGCCATGATGTCCATGCCGACCGACGGCTGCTCGAGGTCGAGCTCGACTTCCTTGTCGTCGAGCTGGCCTTCGCGCAGGCGCTTGCGGAACGTCTGGCGCGTCGCGTTGTTGTCGTCGTTCGCGTGCTCGGCATTGCCGCCGAAGCCCACCGCGCGCGGTTGCGGCAGCAGGATGTCGAGGATGCGGTCTTCCGCCTGGTCGGTCGCCTTGCTGCGCACCTTGCGCATCTCGGATTCGCGCGTCTGCTTGACCGAGATCTCGATCAGGTCGCGCACGATGCTGTCGACGTCGCGGCCGACGTAGCCGACTTCGGTGAACTTGGTCGCCTCGATCTTGATGAACGGCGCATCGGCGAGCTTCGCGAGGCGGCGCGCGATTTCGGTCTTGCCGACGCCCGTCGGCCCGATCATCAGGATGTTCTTCGGCGTGATTTCCGTGCGCAGCGGATCGGCGACCTGCTGGCGGCGCCAGCGGTTGCGCAGCGCGACCGCGACGGCCTTCTTCGCCTTGTTCTGGCCGATGATGTGCTTGTCGAGTTCCGAGACGATCTCGGCAGGGGTCATGGTGCTCATGGGGCGGTCCTTACTCGATCGTTTCGATGATGCGGTTGTGGTTCGTGTAGATGCACATGTCGCCGGCGATCCCGAGCGACTTCTCGACGATCTCGCGCGGCGACAGCTCGGTGTTCTCGGCGAGCGCGCGGGCCGCGGCCTGCGCGTACGCGCCGCCCGAGCCGATCGCGCAGATGCCGCCTTCGGGGTCGAGCACGTCGCCGTTGCCGGTGATCACGAGCGTGGTGGTTGCGTCGGCCGTGATCAGCATCGCCTCGAGGCGGCGCAGCATCCGGTCGGTGCGCCAGTCCTTCGCGAGCTCGACGGCCGCACGGGTCAGGTTGCCCTGGTGCTTCTCGAGCTTCGCCTCGAAGCGGTCGAGCAGCGAGAACGCATCGGCGGTGCCGCCCGCGAATCCGACCAGAACCTGGTTGTTGTAGATCCGCCGCACTTTCCGCGCGCCACCCTTCATGACGATGTTGCCGAGGGTTACCTGGCCGTCGCCGCCGAGCGCGACCTTGTCGCCGCGCCGGACCGAAACGATGGTCGTGCCGTGAAATTGCTCCATCTGCGTTCCTTGAGAAAAACGGGGAAGAGTCGGGCGGCGCGAGGCGCCGCCGCGTGAATCGCAGTGCGCCGGGGAGCGGCCCGGCGCGCGTCCGTTTCATTTTAGGGCGGGCGCGGGGATATCAAGAGGCGGGAGGCAAATCGGCCGGCCGGGAACCGGCTCTGGACCGGTGCCGGAAAAACAAAAAGCGCGCGGCAGGCCGCGCGCTTTCGGGAAGCAGCGTGTCGGAGCGGAACGCCGCTCGATCAGTCGCCGAACAGCTTCTGGCGCAGCTCGCGGCGCTCTTGCGCCTCGAGCGACAGCGTGGCCGTCGGACGCGCGAGCAGGCGCGGAATGCCGATCGGCTCGCCGGTTTCCTCGCACCAGCCGTAATCGCCGGAATCGATGCGGGCGAGCGACTGCTGAACCTTCTTGAGGAGCTTGCGTTCGCGATCGCGCGTGCGCAGCTCGAGCGCGTGCTCTTCCTCGATCGTCGCGCGATCGGCGGGATCGGGCACGATCACCGTCTCGCGCAGGTTCTCGGTCGTCTGGCCTGCATTCTTGAGGATGTCCGCCTGCAACTGTTCGAGCCGATTTTTGAAGAAGGCGAGCTGATCCTCATTCATGTAATCCTTGTCGCTCATCTTCAGGATTTCGGCTTCGGTCAAGAGTTTCTTCGTCATCTGCTTGCTTCTTCAATGTGCGGCAAATCAAGAGATATTGCCTGCACTTTGGGATTACCCGCAACCGCGTTTGCATTCATTTGCGATTTGCCGCCGCGGGGCCGAAAGCCTCTGGAAAACCGGTTCTCAAATACCAGGATAGGCCTGGCGCGGATTTGCGCGCGCGGCGAACCGGTGTGCTGCGCGGCAGATCGCATCGGCCGCGGCCGGGTGGCGGATTGGCGATCCGGCGCGGTTGCGATGCCCGGAAAACTGGTTCAGCAAGAACCGGGCCTGTTTGTTGCCGTACTCCAGCGGGCACGTATTGTAACTGAATCGCAAGCGGGCGCCGTATCGGGTCGATCCCCGTCGGCTGCGCCAATATCTAGAAAATATAACGCGCAAATCGCGAAAAAGCGATGACGGCGAAACCCTGCCCGCACGCCGCCGCCGGGGCCGCCGCGAAAGCGGCGGCGCGGGCGGGGCGCAAAGGGGCAAAAAGGGCCGCAAACGCGGCGCCCGCGCGCGTCAGGCGAGGCAGGCGTCGAGGCCGTCGGTGATCAGGTCCTGCGGCAGGTCGACGCCGATGAAGACCATCTTGTTGGTCTTCTTCTCGGCCGGCAGCCATTTGGCGGCGAGGTCGCTGCCCATCATCTGGTGCACGCCCTGGAACACGACCTTGCGGTCGACGCCCTTCATGAACAGCACGCCCTTGTAGCGCAGCATCCGCTCGCCGTAGATCTGCAGGATGCCGCCGAGGAAGTCTTCCAGCTTGTTCGGGTCGAACGGGCGATCGTTGCGGTACACGAACGACTTGATCTTGTCGTCGTGGTGCGCGTGGTGGTGATGGTGGCCGTGGTCGTGATCGTGCGCGCATTGGCCGTGATCGTGGTCGCAATCGGCGTGATCGTGATCATGGTCGTGACCGTGGTGATGGTGCGCGTGATCGTCCTCGGCGAGGAAGTCGGGGTCGATCTCGAGCTTCGCGTTCAGGTTGAAGCCGCGCAGGTCGAAGATTTCCTTGATGTCGGCTTCGCCGAAATTCACGACCTTGATCGCGGCCCTCGGGTTCATGTGCATCAGGCGGTGCTTGAGATCGGCGACGGTCTGGTCGTCGACGAGGTCCGACTTCGTGATGAACAGGCGGTCGGCGAAACCGACCTGGCGCTGCACGACTTCGTGTTCGTCGAGCTGCGCGTCCGCATGCTTTGCGTCGACGAGCGTGATGACCGCGTCGAGCAGGAAGTCGTCGGCGATTTCGCTGTCGATGAAGAAGGTTTGCGCGACGGGGCCCGGGTTCGCGAGGCCGGTCGTCTCGATCACGATGCGGTCGAAGTCGAGCTTGCCTTCGCGCTTCTTCGCGGCCAGATCGCCGAGCGCGCGTGCGAGGTCGCCGCGGATCGTGCAGCAGATGCAGCCGTTGCTCATCTGGATGATCTGCTCGTTCGAATCCTGCACGAGGATTTCGTTGTCGATGTTCTCTTCGCCGAACTCGTTCTCGATCACGGCGATCTTCATGCCGTGCTGTTCGTTCAGGATGCGCTTGAGCAGCGTCGTCTTGCCGCTGCCGAGAAAGCCGGTAAGGATGGTGACGGGAGTGGCCATGTCGGTCGCCTGTGGTTCGTGAATCGGGGTCAAAACCAGGATGTGCGTCGCGCCCTCGCGCTGCGAGCCGGGGCGCACAACCATCCATTGAAACATACCTGTCAAGCCCTCGCCCGTCGTCCGGACGACAGGCGAAAGCGCTGGCCCGCCAGGCGGGGCCGGCGGGCGAGGGTGTCCGCCAAGATCGGGGCGATCAGACGATTTGCAACAGCAGGCCCTTCAGATATTCGCCTTCCGGGAACGCGGCGAGCAGCGGGTGATCGACGCCCGCGCCGAGCCGCTTCAGGATGCGCGCGTCGACCTTCGCGTCGGCGGCCGCGCCCGCGACGATCTTCTGGAACAGGTCCATGTCGATCGCGCCCGAGCACGAGTACGTGAACAGCAGGCCGCCCGGACGCAGCAGCTTGAAGCCGCTCAGGTTGATGTCCTTGTATGCGCGCGCCGCGCGATCGACGCTGTCGCGGGTCGGCGCGAACTTCGGCGGATCGAGCACGATCAGGTCGAAACGCTCGCCTTCGTCGACGAGGCGGCGCAGCGTCTTGAATGCGTCGGCGTCGAGCCAGGTCGCGCGTTCGGCGTCGAAGCCGTTGGCGACGACGTTCTGCTGCGCGAGCGCGAGCGCATCGCCCGACGAGTCGATCGACACCACGCGTTTCGCGCCGCCCTTGAGCGCCGCGAGCGAGAAGCCGCCCGTGTAGCAGAAGCAGTTCAGCACGTCGCGGCCGGCCGCGTACTGCGCGACGAGCGCGCGGTTGTCGCGCTGGTCGACGTAGAAGCCGGTCTTGTGGCCGTTCGGCACGTCGACGTGATAGCGCACGCCGTTTTCGTTCGCGATCAGCGTCGCGGGCGGCGCGTCTCCTGCCAGCACGCCGGTCGTCTGTTCGAGTCCTTCCTTGTCGCGGATCGATACGTCCGAGCGCTCGTACACGTTCGGGCAGCCCGTCGCGCCGGTGAGCGCCGCGACGATCGCGTCCTTCCACGCTTCGACGCCCGCGGCCATGAACTGGCAGACGAGCTGGCCGCGCGGCGCCGCGCCGGCTTCCGCGGTGTCCGCGATGTAGTAGTCGACGATCAGCCCCGGCAGCCCGTCGGCCTCGCCGAACACGAGCCGCACCGCGCCGGTGCCCGACACCATCGTCGTGCGGTGCGCGACCGCGCGCTGCACGCGGCGCTTGAAGAACGCGTGGTCGATCGGCTCGTTCTCGTCGAAGCTCCATACGCGCACGCGGATCTGCGACTGCGGGCTGTACGCGCCGCGCGCGAGGAAGCGGCCGTCGTGCGAGCGCACGATCACGGTTGCGCCGGGCGCGGGCTTGCCGTCGACGCGGTCGATCGCATTGGCGTAGATCCAGGGATGGCGACGCAGCAGCGATTTTTCCTTGGACGGCTTGAGTGTGACGGTTTGCATGATGGGATCGAAATGGGCCGCGCCCGTCGCCGACCGTTGCCGGTCGCCGCGCGCGGCGGGTAACACGGGACGCGCGTCAGTCGCGCTTCTTCGCGCGCGGATGCGCGCTGTCGTAAATCTTCGCGAGATGCTGGAAGTCGAGCGACGTATAGACCTGCGTCGCGGAGACGCTCGCGTGGCCGAGCAGTTCCTGCACCGCGCGCAGGTCGCCGCTCGACTGCAGCACGTGCGTCGCGAACGAGTGGCGCAGCACGTGCGGGTGGACGTTGGCGGGAATGCCGGCGGCGAGCGCCGCGCGCTTCACGCGCTCGCGCACGACGCCGGGCGACATCCGGTTGCCGCGCACGGACACGAACAGCGGATGCGGGTCGTGCTTCACGAACTCGCCGCGCACTGCGAGCCACGCATTCAGCGCGTCGATCGCCTTGCGGCCGACCGGCACCTTGCGCTCCTTGTTGCCCTTGCCGCGCACGGTGACTTCGGCTTCGGCAAGATCGAGCCAGCCCGCCGAGCGGTAGCCGTCGGCCTGCGTGTACCTGACGTCGAGCCCGATCAGCTCGGCCAGGCGCAGCCCGGACGAATAGAACAGCTCGAGGATCGCGTGATCGCGGATGCTCTCGGTCGTGCCGGCGAGCGGCGCGTCCATCAACGCCGACGCGTCGTCGACCGACAGCGCCTTCGGCAGCGTTTTCGGCCGCTTCGGCGCGCGCACCGCGGCAACCGGGTTCGCGGGCATCTCGATGCGCTGCGCGAGCCAGCGGTAGAACGCGCGCCATGCCGAAAGGCGGTGCGAGATCGAGCGCGCGGACAGCCCGCCCGCATGCGCGCGCGCGACCGCGCCGCGCATGTCGGCGGCCGTCAGCGCTTCGAGCGGCCGGCCGGCCGCGAGCTTCTTCAGTTCGTCGAGTTCGTGCGTATACGCGCGCAGCGTATGTTCCGACAGCTGCCTGACGTGTTTCAGGTTCGACAGGTAGGCGGCGACCGGATCGTCTGTCATCGCGTGTGCGGTCAGTGCGGCAGCAGGCGTGTGAGCGCCGCGCTCGCGAGCGTCGCGATCTGCGCGAGGAAGTCGGTGGCCATCCCGTCGTGGAAGCGGCGCGGGTCGGGCGAGCCGAGCACCAGCAGGCCGAACGCGGGCGCGTCGGTGCCGGCGAGCGGCGCGCGCAGCGCGAGAAGTGCGACCGATGTGGCCGAGCCGTCGCCGGCCGGCGCGGCTTCAGCGCCTTCCGCCGCATTCGCGGCCGAGGCGGCCGAGGCGGCTACCGCGGGCGCGAGCCACTGCGCGGCCTCGAAGCCCGTGTTCGCGCCGCAGTACGGCGTCGACAGGCCGTTCGTGAACAGGCGTACCTCCTCGCCGACCTGGCGCGCGAAGTCGGCCTGCGCGTAGGTGTCGGCGACGTCCCACACACGCAGCGCGGTTTGCGGCACGTCGAACACGTCGGCGATGCCGTCGGAGATCGTGCGCGGCAGCGCGTACGGATCGCGTTCCGCGATCACGCGCGCGGTCCAGCGGCTGAACTTCGCGGACAGGCTGTCGTTCTCGTGGCCATAGCGCACGAGTTCGGCGAGGCGGCGCTCGAGATGCTTGTTCTTGTCGCGCAGCATCTCCATCTGCCGCTCCTGCAGCGAGATCGCGGCCTTGCCGTGCGGGTTCGCGAGGCGGATCGTCGCGAGCAGTTCGGCGTGCTGCGCGAAGAATTCGGGATTGGCGAGCAGGTAGTCGGCGACTTCGCGATCGTTCATGTGGCTGGAGCGTTCAGTTATCAAGGGCGTTGCAGGGTCAGGCGTTCAGGTCGATCTCGCCTTCGAACACGGTCGTGGCGGGCCCGGCCATCATCAGCGCGGCGGTTTCGTCGCGCGCGCCGTCCCAGCCGATCGTCAGCGTGCCGCCGTGCGTGTGCACGGTCACCGGCGAATCGAGCAGGCCGCGCCGGATGCCGGCCGCGACCGCCGCGCACGCACCCGTACCGCACGCGAGCGTCTCGCCCGCGCCGCGCTCGTACACGCGCAGCTTCACCTCATTGCGCGACACGATCTGCATGAAGCCCGCGTTCACGCGCTGCGGAAAGCGCGCGTGGTGCTCGATCAGCGGGCCTTCTTCCAGCACGGGATACGCTTCGGTATCGTCGACGATCTGCACCGCATGTGGATTGCCCATCGACACGGTCGAGATCCAGCGTGTCGCGCCGCCGACGTCGAGCGGCCACAGCGTGTCGCGGCCTTCGGTGCGGCCCTCGAGGCCCGATGCGCCTGGACCGGCCGTATCGAACGGCACCTGCGCCGGCGCGAACACGGGCGCACCCATGTCGACGACGACTTCGCCGTTGTCCTGCAACGTCAGTGTGATCAGGCCCTTCATGACCTGCACGCGCACGCTGCGCTGGTCGGTCAGGCCGCGGTCGCTGACGAATTTCACGAAGCAGCGCGCGCCGTTGCCGCAGTGCTCGACCTCGCCGCCGTCGCAATTGAAGATCCGGTACTTGAAATCCGCGCCTTCGACGGTCGGCTTTTCGACGAGCAGCAACTGGTCGGCGCCGATGCCGAAGTGCCGGTTGGCGAGCGCGCGCACCTGCGCTTCGGTGAGCGGCGGCAACGCGCGCGAATAGCCGTCGAGCACGACGAAGTCGTTGCCCGCGCCGTGCATCTTGGTGAACGAGAGTTTCACTGGGTCCGGGATTCCATGGCGAACAAGGCGGTCGGCACGACGCGAACGGCGCGCCGCCACACCGGGCGGCCTCGTTCGTCGTGCCGATCTCAACCGCAAATGATACATGCAGCCGACAGGGGCGTCCTGCGCGGGCGGGCGTTTCGCGTTGCCGGCGGAGACGGAATGGGCGGCATCTGTCGATCGGTCGACTGGTCGGGTCATTGGTGAGGGGACAAATTGACGCGGTGTGGCGAGTGTTGTCGCGGCAGAGGCGAGGCCGGCGATGCGTGCCCGACGCGCGGCGAAAGCACGGAACGACCCGGACGCGCGTTTTCGTACGGGTCAAATTGACAAGGTAATCGAGCGATTCGTATAGTGTGGCTATACGCATGCAGGCCATGCTGTCGACATCGCGACTCGAGCGCGGGAGGTCCATGATCAAGTCATGGCAGCACAAGGGGCTGGAAGCGTTTTTCGTGAACGGGAGCAAGGCGGGCATCCGGCCGGACCATGCTCCAAGACTGCGGCGCCAGCTTGCCCGTCTCGACGTGGCGAGCCGGCCGCTCGACATGAACGTTCCCGGCTGGCGATTTCACGGCCTTGCCGGCGGGCTGGACGGTTACTACTCGGTGAGCGTGAGCAGCAACTGGCGCGTGCGTTCAGGTTCGATGGCCCCGATGTCATCCTGGTCAATTACCAGGACTATCACTGAGATGATTCAAGCCATGACACGCATCTTCAATCCGCCTCATCCGGGCGAAACGCTGCGCGACGACGTGCTGCCGGCGCTCGGCCTGACCGTCACCGAGGCCGCCGCACAGCTCGGGGTGACGCGCGCGGCACTGTCGCGAATTCTGCACGGGCATGCCGGCATCTCGCCGGAAATGGCGCTGCGTCTCGAAGCGTGGCTGGGCGAGGACAATGGCGGGCGTGCCGAGCTATGGCTCGCGCAGCAGGTTGCGTTCGATCTGTGGCGGGCGCGCGCGAAAGGCGTGCCGAAGGTGGCGAGAGCGCAGGCGCGCGCATGACGGCGCGCCCGCGGCTTTCGCCCCGGCAGGGTCAGGTCAGTACAGGCTCGGTTCGCCGGGCGGGCGCGTCTTGAAGCGCTTGTGGACCCAGTAGTACTGCTCGGGCATCAGCGGGATCTGTTCCTCGAGGAATTCGTTCATCCGCCGCGCGTCGAGATCGTCGTCGCCGGTCGGGTAGTTGGCCCACGGCTTGAAGACCTTCAGCCGGTAGCCCTTGTAGTTCGGCAGCACCTCGCCGATAAAGGGCAGAACCTGCGCGTGGCCGGTCTTGGCGAACCGGCCGACAGCGGTCAGCGTGCAGGCGGGTACGCCGAAGAAGGGCACGAACGTCGAGTTGCGCAGCCCGTAGTCCATGTCGGCGCCCAGCATGACCGGTTTGCGGTCGCGCAGCCAGCGCAGCACGGTACGCGCACTGTCTGCCCGGCTCGCCAGCTCCGCACCGAAGCGGCTGCGGCCGGCTTTGGCCGCGGCTTCGATTTCCGGGTTCTTCATCGGCGTGTAGAGCGAGCCGCACGTGCGGCCAAGTGCGAGATTGATCGCCATCGAGCCGGCCTCGATGCCGACGAAATGGAAACCGAGCAAGAGCGTCGGCGGCATATCCGGATCGCTGAGGTCGACCTCGCTCTCGACCGTAAACAGCTTGCGGTAGGCCTGTTCCGACGCGAACCACTGGTAGCTGCGTTCGACGTAACTGCGGATCGCGTGGCGGAAATGCAGGCCGGCCACTTCCTCGCGCCGCTCGTCGCTCCAGTCCGGGAAGCAGAGTTTCAGATTGGTATGTACGATGCGCTTTCGCCCGCTGGGGATCTGGTACAGCAGCCAGCCGAGACCGTCGCCGAGCCGCGCGGTCAGGCCGTACGGCAACAGGGCGAGCAGCTTCAGGAAGCCGATGGCGAGATGCGTGCCGAGGCGGCCTAGCATGCGGAACCTCCGTGGGACCGGCTGGCCGGCGCGTTGCGAACAGGGTGGTAAGGCAGCGGAAGAAACAGCACGGGCGGCGCTCTGTGACAATTCAGGAAAGCCGCTATAATACGGGCTTCGCCGAGTTAACTGACAACTTGCGGGGCGAAGCCGGCTGGCGCGAAGCGCGCTGCCCGGTCCTGGTAATCCGCTAAAGCGTCGCCGCTTCAGGCCCAACGAAGCTGGCTACGTGAAACCAACCGTAACCACACAGGAGCCTGAAAAAGTGGCAAACGATTATCTCTTCACGTCCGAATCCGTCTCCGAAGGCCATCCGGACAAAGTCGCGGACCAGATCTCGGACGCGATTCTCGACGCCATCCTCGAGCAGGACAAATATTCGCGCGTTGCGGCGGAAACGCTGTGCAACACGGGTCTCGTCGTCCTGGCCGGTGAAATCACCACGACGGCCAACATCGATTACATCCAGATCGCGCGCGACACGATCAAGCGCATCGGCTACGACAACACCGACTACGGCATCGACTACAAGGGTTGCGCGGTGCTCGTCGCGTACGACAAGCAGTCGCCGGACATCGCCCAGGGCGTCGATCGTGCCCACGACGACAACCTCGACCAAGGCGCGGGCGACCAGGGCCTGATGTTCGGCTACGCGTGCGACGAAACGCCGGAACTGATGCCGCTGCCGATCTACCTGTCGCACCGTCTCGTCGAGCGCCAGGCCAGCCTGCGCCGCGACGGCCGCCTGCAATGGCTGCGCCCGGACGCGAAGTCGCAGGTGACGGTCCGCTACGTCGACGGCAAGCCCGATTCGATCGACACCGTCGTGCTGTCGACGCAGCACGCGCCGGACATCGAGCTGCCCGCGCTGCGCGAAGCCGTGATCGAGGAAATCATCAAGCCGACGCTGCCGGCCGACCTGATCAAGGGCGACATCAAGTTCCTCGTGAACCCGACCGGCCGGTTCGTGATCGGCGGCCCGCAGGGCGACTGCGGCCTGACGGGCCGCAAGATCATCGTCGATACGTACGGCGGTGCCGCACCGCACGGCGGCGGCGCATTCTCGGGCAAGGATCCGTCGAAGGTCGACCGTTCGGCTGCGTATGCAGGCCGCTACGTCGCGAAGAACATCGTCGCCGCCGGCCTCGCGTCGCGCGCGCTGATCCAGGTGTCGTACGCGATCGGCGTTGCCGAGCCGACCTCGGTGATGGTCAACACGTTCGGCACGGGCCGCGTGTCGGATGCGGTGATCACGAAGCTCGTGCGCGAGCACTTCGACCTGCGTCCGAAGGGCATCATCAAGATGCTCGACCTGCTGCGCCCGATCTACGAGAAGACCGCTGCCTACGGCCACTTCGGCCGCGAAGAGCCGGAATTCTCGTGGGAAGCGACCGACAAGGCGCTCGCACTGGCCGAAGCGGCCGGCGTGGAGCCGACGGCACGCGTCGCGTAAGCGTCGTTCGCTCCGAAACGAAAAACCCCGGCATTGCCGGGGTTTTTTTATGGATTCCGATCGCCGGCGCAACGGCGGCGATCATGGCGGGCAGTGCCCGCCGGCGCGGCTTCAGCGCGCGCCGAACCCGAACCAGCCGTTGCTGGCCGCGAGGCGGCGCGGGCGGTTGACGCGGCGCTGCGGGCCGAGCGCGCGGCGCAGCGCGAGCGCACGCAGCGACGAAGGCTTCTGCAGCAGCGAGCGCAGGCCGGCACGGCGTGCGAACGTCTGCGCGCTCATCATCGAGAAAAACGCGTGGAACCACGCGCGGATGCCGTCGAGCCGGCCGTGCGCGGGCGCGCGCTCGGCCAGCGCCTGCGTGCGTGCGCGGTGATGGCGCAGCGGGCGGGCGGGAGCGGACGGCGCGACGCGCTTCGCAGCGCGGTTGAGACGGGAAGTCAGACGGAATGGCATGTGAACGATGCTTCGCTTGTATGGATGGCGCCCTTGAAGAGCGCACTGGTATGAACGGCCTCGGATTGCGCAACGGATCTTACTGAAAGCCGCTGCGCGCCGCGCCCGCCAGAATTGACAGGCCGCGTCAGGCTACAGGGGATTCATGACCGGCAAAAGTCGCGATAAACCCTTGTGCCGCAAGGCGTGTGCCGCATACCGCCTGTCGGTGAGGCCAACGCCGCGCCGCACAGTTCCCTTGAGCCAGATCAAATCGGCGATTGGCATGCTCCTGCGTACGACAATGGCGCTGTTCGCGGCATCCGGCGCCGATTTACAATCGTCACATTCACACAATAAACGTCTGGCATCCCATGTCGTCTCCATTGCAGTCGGAATCGATCCGCGCTCAAGTCGCGGAATTGCGCGAACGCGGGTTCGTCGTCGCGCGTGGCCTCGTCGGCGAGCAGCAATGCGCGGCGCTCAAGCGGATTGCGGAGCGCCAGTTGCAGGAGGCCGCCGAACCGATCGAGTTCGAGGCGGACCTGCGCTACCCGGGCGCGCCCGAGTCGAAGCATGCGCCGGGCGGGCACACGGTGCGGCGGCTGCTCGATGCGTATTCGCGCGATCCGGCGTTCGCCGAGCGCGCGGTCGCACCCGAAATCGGCGTGTGGATGCGCGAGTACTTCGGCGAAGAGCCCGTGCTGTCGCGCGCGCATCACAACTGCATGATGACGAAGCATCCCGCGTACGGCAGCCTGACGGGCTGGCATCGCGACTTCCGCTACTGGGCGTTCGAGCGTTCGGACATGGTGTCGGTATGGCTCGCACTTGGGCCGGAAACGAACGAGAACGGCGCGCTGTGGCTCGTGCCGGGTTCGCATGCGGCCGAATTCGGGCCTGAAGCGTTCGACGAAGCGAAGTTCTTCCGCAGTGACCTGCCTGAGAACCGGAAGATGATCGACGCGGCCACGTGTCCGACGCTCCAGGCGGGCGACGTCGTGTTCTTCCACAGCAACACGCTGCATTCGGCCGGGCAGAACCGTTCCGACCAGGTGAAGTTCTCGCTCGTGTACACGTACCACGGCGCGAGCAACCGGCCGATGCCCGGCACGCGCTCGGCGGCGAAGCCGGAAGTGCAGTTCTAGGTGCGGATCGGTCGGCGCGGCAAGGCCGCGACGATCACGCGATGCGGCGCATCGCGGGCGAATGAAGCAACGGGCGGCCTAGCCGCCCGTTTCGTTTTGCGCGGCCCGTTCCGGGTGACGCGGGCCGTTCGCGCGGCTGCGCGATCAGCGCTTGCCGCCCGGCATCGCGAGGCCGATCAGGCCGGCGAACGATGCGACGGCGCCGCCCACGATCAGCAGGATCGTCTTCGTGGCGGGCGAGCCGGTGAAGAAGCGCGACACGTTGTCGTTGATCGAATGGAACGACTGGCCGCCGAAATACAGCAGCACGACGCCGCCGACGAGCAGCGCGACCGAGATGACCCGGGACATACCAACCTCGCTGAAACGGTGATTCGAGACGCCGCAGTGTAGGCGACGATCGCGTTCGCGTCCATCGCCGTGCGCGCATCGGCCGCCTTCGTTACCATAGCCGTCGTGCGTTTTCTTCGCCGCCGTCGCGCGCTGGGCGCGGCCGGTGCGCGCCCCTCCCTCCGACGTCCTGACGGGAAATACTCATGGCCTACGAAGCAGCTTCCGAACGTTATGCGGACATGCAATACCGCACCTGCGGCAAATCCGGACTCAAACTGCCCGCGCTGTCGCTCGGCCTGTGGCACAACTTCGGCGACTCGACGCCGATCTCGACGCAGCGCGAGATCCTGCGCACCGCGTTCGACCTCGGCATCAACCACTTCGATCTCGCGAACAACTACGGGCCGCCGTACGGCAGCGCGGAAACCAACTTCGGCCGGCTGCTGAAGGAGGATTTCCGGCCGTATCGCGACGAGTTGCTGATCTCGACGAAGGCCGGCTGGGACATGTGGCCGGGGCCGTACGGCAGCGGCGGCGGATCGCGCAAGTACGTGCTCGCGAGCCTCGACCAGAGCCTGCAGCGGATGGGGCTCGACTATGTCGACATCTTCTATTCGCATCGCTTCGACGCGCATACGCCGCTCGAGGAAACGGCGGGCGCGCTCGCGTCGGCCGTGCAGCAGGGCAAGGCGCTCTACATCGGCATTTCGTCGTATTCGGCGGCGAAGACGCGCGAGATGGCCGAATTGCTCGCGCAGTACAAGGTGCCGCTGCTGATCCACCAGCCTTCGTACAACATGCTGAACCGCTGGATCGAGAGCGACCTGCTCGGCACGCTCGACGACGTCGGCGCGGGCAGCATCGCGTTCACGCCGCTCGCGCAGGGGCTGCTCACGTCGAAGTACCTGAACGGCGTGCCGGCCGACGCGCGCGTGAACAAGCCGGGCGGCGGATCGCTGAAGCAGGATCACCTGAGCGCGGACAACCTCGAGCATGTGCGCAAGCTCAACGCGATCGCCGAACGGCGCGAGCAAAGCCTCGCGCAGATGGCGCTTGCGTGGGTGCTACGCAATGGCCGCGTGACGTCCGCGCTGATCGGCGCGAGCCGTGCGGAGCAGGTGCGTGAAAACGTCGGCGCGCTGAAGAACCTCGAATTCTCGGCGGAGGAACTCGCGGAGATCGATCGTTACGCGACGGAAGGCGGCATCAATCTGTGGGAAAAACCGTCCACCGATCAGGCCATCTGACCGGCGGTCGATACGGCATGCGAAGCATCGCGTGCCGGTATCGCGGGCTTTCAGGTAGCAGGGCGCATCGCTGCGGCGCAGCGATGCGCGTCAGACACGCGGTGTGCGGCTAGAGCAGTGCAGGCAGGCCTTCGACGAGCAATACCGCGACGCCGACGCCGAGGATGACGCCCAGCACGCGCAGCAGGTTGTGGCGGAATTCGGTTGCGCACGGCACCGCGCCGAGAAATAGCGCTCCGGCCAGCGCCATCGGAATCAACAGGATGAAGTCGCCGATCGTGAAATAAGTCGTCATGCGTGTCTCCAGTGTTGGCCTGAGTTAGCGCTTTAGCGCTTACTCAGGCCCCATCCCCTTGCGGGACGTCGGCCGGAGTTGGCGCTTCAGTGCTGACTCCAGTCCCATGCCGGGTATTTCTAGTCTTGGTCCGACCCGATTGCGAGCAGGGCGGTCAATTCGAGTATAGGCAACCGGTCGCGTTTTTCGCTATCCGAACCATTAAAAATCAGCGGAAAGCCTGGCGAGTCGCGCATTTTTCCCGCAAGTTCGACGAACGCCTTGCACGCATCTTTCCTGTCCCTTTCGGTTTTCGCGGAATTGTCTTACGTGTCCGATGCGGGCCGCCGCGCCCGCGGGTGCGGCGGCCCGCCCGCTCATGCGCGGTCGGGTTGCGTGCGGGCGGCCGGCGCACGGAACACGAGCGCGAGCCCCGCGACGATCGCACCCATGCCGGCGAGCGCGAGCGGCTCGGGCCGGTTGCCGAGCCACACGGCATCCATCAGCGTGGTGACGACGGGCACGAGATAGAACAGGCTCGTCACGTTGACGAGATCGCCGCGCTGCATCAACCGGTAGAACAGCAGTTGCGCGATCACCGAAATCACGATGCCGAGCCACAGGAGCGGCACGACGAACGCCCAGCTCATGTCCAACGAAATCGGCCGGAACGGCACGATCGCCACGCATAGTGCGAGGCCGATCGCGTTCTGCAGCGGCAGCACGTCGGCGGGCGCCGCGCGTACGCGCTTTTGCAGCAGCGAGCCGGCGGTCAGCGCGACGAGTGCCGTGAGCGCGCACGCGATGCCCGTGACCGGCAGGCCGGCGTCGCCCACGCCGCGACAGACGACGAGCGCCAGGCCGGCCAGCGACAGCGCGAGCCCCGCGACGCGTGCAGGCTGCCAGCGCCGCTCGACGATCGCGAGCGTGAGGATCGGCTGCACGCCGAGGATCGTCGCGAGCACGCCCGGCGCGATCCCGCGCTCGAGCGCGAGCAGATAGAAGATCGAATAGCCGCCCATCATCAGCAAGCCGGTCAGCGCGGCCATGCGCCGCTCGCCGCGCGGCGGCAGCCAGCGTTTGCGCACGAAGGCCAGCGCGAGCAGCACGAGCGACGCGAGCGCGAAACGCGCGGTGAGAAAGACGAACGCGGATGCGTGACGCAGGCCGAGTTCAGCGAAGATCGCGCCGCTGCTCCACAGCAGCACGAAGAGCGACGTCGCTCCATGCGCGGCAAGCGCGCGTTTGAACGAAACCATGTGAGTCCACCTGTCGAACGGATCGGAACGTTCCATCCGCGCGCGCGGCAAGGCGCCGTGCGTCACGACGCACGAACGGAAGCCGACGGGCGAATGGAAAACGAAACGGAAGCCGGCCGGTCAGCCGGCGCGTGCCGCCGGAGGGGGCGGCGCGGCGCCGACGAGCGGCGGTGCGACAGGAGGCGGGAGGACCGACGGATGCGCGCACGCCTGCGGCCGCGCGTCGAACTGCGGCCGGGATTTTGCGAGGGCGGACGTGAGCGAATGCATCGTGTCGGAATGCGGTTGAACGCGATTGAACGCAAAGGTACTGCAAGGCCGGCATCCGGCGCAACAACTGTCGGTGGCGGCGCATGACGAAAGACGCGTTGCGGCGATGCCGGGCGACGCTTGTGCGCGGCGGCTGCGCGAGCCGGGTTCGAGACAGGGGAAGGAGGCGGCGGCGTGCGAGACCAGCGGCGTGATTCCGGCAGGCTCGGTCACGCGAAATCTCCTGGCGGCCCGGCACGCGGCAAACGATGCGCGCGTTGCGTCGATCGCGGGTGCGCCGCGGCGCCGGGCGGATTCGGCGGGCAGTCACATTCGACAGGGTATGATGGGGGTGTCCGCCCGTGCAAGCGCACGCGCGGCGCAGTGGTTGATTGGAGACAGTTGACGAATTCGCGGCACTTCGCCTGCTTCTTCTTCTTTTCGCGCTTCGATAAACCGTGAACAATGGGATTACGCGCAACGCTCCGCCGAGAGCGGCGCGGATCGCGCATTTGCCGGCTCGCCAGCGGGCCGGGTTTCAAGATTCAAGAGTGGGGAACCATCATGCATGTCGGGTCGATTGTCTGCACTACCCATATCGCGGTGCCGAAGGGCGCGCGCGGCATCGTCCAGCGCGTCCTGGGCGACATGGCCATGGTGACCTGGTACGCGGGCGTGCCGGGTGAGTCGAAAGAACTCAACACCGAGCCGTTCTTTCTCGAGGATCTGATCGACACCGGCGAATCCGTGCTGCCGGCCGGCGCGGCGCTCCACTAAGCGCACACTGCACCGGACGCTCGTCTTTCGGCCCGGCTGGCGGCACAATGCGGGGCATGACAGACGCCACTTCCGCTCCCGCTTCTCCCGCCGGCCCGCCGTTCGCCGGCCTCACGCCCGAGTGCGTGCTCGACGCGCTCGACAGCGTGCTGATGCCGGCCGGCCTGCGCACCGACGGGCGCCTGCTTGCCCTCAACAGCTACGAAAACCGCGTCTACCAGGTCGGCATCGAAGACGGCCCGCCGGTCGTCGCGAAGTTCTACCGCCCGGCGCGCTGGTCGGACGATGCGATCCTCGAGGAGCACGCGTTCGTCGCCGAACTCGCCGAGCGCGAGATTCCCGCGGTGCCTGCGCGCACATTCGACGGCCGCACGCTGCACGCGTTCGACGGCTTTCGCTTCTCGATCTTCGAGCGGCGCGGCGGCCGCGCGCCCGATCTCGATCGCAGCGACACGCTCGAATGGCTCGGCCGCTTCATCGGCCGGATTCATGCGGTCGGCGCGACGCAGCCGTATGTCGCGCGTCCCGTGCTCGGCATCGATACCTTCGGCTACGAGCCGCGCGACTACCTGCTCACGCACGATTTCATTCCGGATGACGTACGACCCGCGTACGAGACTGCGGTCACGCTCGCGCTCGAAGGTGTCGAGGCCGCGTTCGAACGTGCGGGCGAGATCCGCCTGCTGCGCACGCACGGCGATTGTCATCCGAGCAATGTGCTGTGGACCGATGGCGGCCCGCATTTCGTCGATTTCGACGACAGCCGCATGGCGCCCGCGATCCAGGATCTGTGGCTGCTGCTGCCGGGCGATCGCGAAGGCGCGTCGCGCGCGCTGGCGGACCTGCTGGCCGGCTACGAGGATTTCTGCGAATTCGAGCCGCGCGAGCTGCATCTCGTCGAAGCGCTGCGCACGCTGCGGCTGATCCACTACGCGGCATGGCTCGCACGGCGCTGGGACGATCCCGCGTTCCCGGCCGCATTTCCGTGGTTCAACACGCATCGTTACTGGGAGGCGCGCGTTCTCGAACTGCGCGAGCAGATCGGCGCGATGCAGGAAGGGCCGCTCTGGCCCGTGTGACGGCGCGCGCGGCACCGGCGCCGCGCGGCAGGCTTGCGCGGGGCCGCGGCGCGATGCGCGCGGCCCGGCCGGCTCAGAACTTCAGCATCAGCTTGATCAGCGCGGCGAAGCGCTTGCCGTACGGCGGCGCGAGCAGGTTGCGCGCGTTCAGGCGCGGCTGCGTGAGCACGGGCTTCATCTTCGAGAACGTCACGAAGCCGTCGTAGCCGTGGTACGCACCCATGCCGCTCGCACCGACGCCGCCGAACGGCAGGCTGCCGCACGCGATGTGCATCAGCGTTTCGTTGATCGACACGCCACCCGAAATCGTTTCGCGCATCACGCGGTCGATCGTGCCGCCGTCCTCGTCGAACAGGTAGAGCGCGAGCGGGCGCGGGCGCGCATTCACGTATGCGATCGCCTCGTCGAGCCGCTCGTACGGCACGAGCGGCAGCAGCGGCCCGAAGATTTCCTCCTGCATCAGTTGCGACGCGGGCGGCACCTGCGTGATCGCGCACGGCACGAAGCGGCGCGACGCGGGATCGGACTGCGCGTCGGAGAGCGGGTGCAGTTGCGCGCCGGCGGCCTGCGCGTCGCTCGCGAGTTGCTGCAGCCGGGCGTAATGGCGCGGCGACACGATCGTCGTGTAGTCGCCGTTGGCCGACAGGTCGGGATACATCTTCGCGAACCGCGCCCGCGCGCGCTCGATGAACGCGGCTTCCATGCCGCGCGGCAGCAACACGTAGTCGGGCGCGATGCAGGTCTGGCCGGCGTTCAGCGTCTTGCCCGCGACGATCGCGTCGACGGCCGCATCGAAGCGTGCATTCGGTCCGACGATCGCCGGCGACTTGCCGCCGAGTTCGAGCGTGACGGGCGTGAGGTTGTCCGCGGCCGCGCGCATCACGTGACGGCCGACCTGCGTCGAGCCGGTGAACAGCAGGTGATCGAACGGCAGCCCGCTGAACGCGGCGCCGACCTCCGCATCGCCGTTCACGACCGCGACGTGGTCGCGCGTGAAGGTCTTCGCGATCAACTGCTCGAACAGCGCCGACGTGCGCGGCGTCAGTTCGGACATCTTGACGATCGCGCGGTTGCCGGCCGCGAGCGCGCAGATCAGCGGGCCGGCCGCGAGCAGCACCGGGTAGTTCCACGGCACGACGATGCCGACCACGCCGAGCGGCTGAGGAATCACCTTCGCGCGCGCCGGGCGCAGCCACTTGTTCATCGGCTTGCGGATCGGCTTCATCCAGCGCTTGCCGTGCTTGAGCGCGTCGTCGATCTCTTCCTTCGCCATCCAGATTTCCGACAGCAGCACTTCCTGCTTCGCGCGATGGCCGAAATCGGCGCTGATCGCTTCGGCGAGCGCGTCCGCGTTGTCGATCAGCATCGTGCGCAGCGCGCGCAGGTGCTGCACACGCGTTTCCCATGCCGGGTACGGTGCGCGCAGGTAGGCCGCGCGCTGGTCGCGCAGCAGCGACGTCAGCGCATCGGCCGACGACAGTGCTTGCGGGGCCAGTTCGGGCAGGTCGTTTTTCATGTTGTCTCCTCCAGTTGGGCCTGGCTTGTCGGCCAGCCGTCACGCCGCACGCGAGCGCTCGGCGAGCGCGGCGACGCGGATCGGGGTGGTGCGCGTCGCGCGGCGCGGGGCCTGACGCGACGCATGCTCGAAAATCGGTTGCAGCGCGCGGCGGGCGTCGCATCCGCGCGACGGTATCCGCATCCGAAAACTGCGCCGCGGCGTGTGCGCGTGCCGCGCGATACGACTGTTGGCGGACATGCGACGCTGCAGCGCGAGCGCCTGCCGGTGCAACGAAGCGGGACAGCGAGACGCGCACTCCAATGTGGGTTGCCGCGCATCGTGCCGCTGAGTCAGACGGCCGTCCAAACGGTCGGCGACGACACGTGCCGTTCGATTTCGATCGGCCGCGCGCATGTCGCCGCAGGTCTCCGCGCGGGCAGTCGTTTGAAATGAAATGCGGGCCGCGCGCGTCGCATCCGGGCAACCCGGTCGGCACACGGCCTGCAGAATCTGGCGCTGCATCTTCGTCTCTCCCGTTTCGCGACGGATCGGCTTCTCGTGGCCGGCGCATCGCGCGAAGTGAATCGATACATCTTAAATTTAGTTCACGCGGGCGTTTAGAGGAATCGCTCTTGAATCCGCACGCCGCGCGCACGACGGCCATTCCTACAATGCCCGAACATTACAAGAGGGGACGCGGTCGCGCGGCGGTGCCGGGCGCCTTCCATGACACGACGGAGACGTGACATGCAATACGACTACATCATCGTCGGCGGCGGTTCGGGCGGTTCGAGCCTGGCCGGCCGTCTCGCCGATGCCTGCCCCGATGCGACGATCGCGCTGATCGAAGCCGGCTCGCATACGGAGCGCAACCTGCTCGTCAACATGCCGGTCGGCATCGCGGCGCTGGTGCCGTTCAAGCTCGGCACGAACTACGGCTACGAGACGGTGCCGCAGCCGGGCCTCGGCGGGCGGCGCGGCTACCAGCCGCGCGGGCGCGGGATGGGCGGTTCGAGCGCGATCAACGCGATGATCTATACGCGCGGCCACCCGGGCGACTACGACGAGTGGGCGCAGCTCGGCGCAACGGGCTGGGGCTGGCAGGACGTGCTGCCGTATTTCCGTCGCGCGGAAGGCAACGAGCGCGGCGCCGATGCGTGGCACGGTGCGGACGGCCCGCTGTCGGTGTCGGATCTGCGCTTTCGCAATCCGTTCTCCGAACGATTCATCCAGGCCGCGCACGCGGCCGGCTATCCGCTGAACGACGACTTCAACGGCGCGACGCAGGAAGGCGTCGGCTTCTATCAGGTCACGCATCGCGACGGCTCGCGCTGCAGCGTCGCGCGTGCTTACATCTATGGCCGCAACCGGCCGAACCTGCACGTGATCACCGACGCGACGGTGCTGCGCGTCGGCTTCGACGGCAAGCGCGCGGTCGGCGTCGCGGTGTCGCGCAACGGCCGCGTCGAGACGCTCGGCGCGCGTGCGGAAGTGATCCTGTCCGCCGGCGCGTTCAATTCGCCGCAACTGCTGATGTGTTCGGGGATCGGTCCGGCCGAGCAATTGCGCCGGCACGGGATCGCGGTCGTGCAGGATGCGCCGGACGTCGGCGCGAACCTGATCGACCACATCGACTTCATCATCAACACGCGCGTGAATTCGTCTGAACTGGTCGGCGTGTGCCTGCGCGGGATCGCGAAGATGACGCCGGCGCTCGCGCGCTATTTCTCGAGCCGCACGGGGATGATGACGAGCAACGTCGCGGAGGCCGGCGGCTTCATCAAGAGCGATCCGTCGCTCGAGCGTCCCGACCTGCAACTGCATTTCTGCACGGCGCTCGTCGACGACCACAACCGCAAGATGCACTGGGGCTTCGGCTATTCGCTGCACGTATGCGCGCTGCGGCCGTTCAGCCGCGGCACGGTGGCGCTCGCGAGCGGCGATGCGCGCGACGCGCCGCTGATCGATCCGCGTTTCTTCAGCGATCCGCGCGATCTCGACCTGCTCCTGCGCGGCGCGCAGGCGATGCGCCGCATCCTGTCGCAGGCGCCGCTCGCGTCGCAGGGCGGGCGCGAGCTGTACACGCGGGCGGACCAGAGCGAAGCCGAGCTGCGCGCGACGATCGTCGCGCATGCCGACACGATCTATCATCCGGTCGGCACGTGCCGGATGGGCTCCGATGCGCGCGCGGTCGTCGATCCGCAACTGCGCGTGCGCGGCGTCGAAGGGCTGCGCGTGGTGGATGCGTCGGTGATGCCGACGCTGGTCGGCGGGAACACGAATGCGCCGTCGGTGATGATCGGCGAACGCGCGGCGGATTTCATCGTCGCGGCGCGCAAGGGCGGCGTGCCGCGCGGCGAGGCGGCCGCGGCGGTGCACGGCCGCTGAGCGTGCACCGGGCCGCGCGGCGGCAAGGGGACTTCCGTCGGCGCGTTCGGCACGGCCAAACGGTGCTCCTCACCTCTTGCATGCGCCCGAAGGAAGTCCCCTTGGGGGACGACCGGCAACGCACGCTCGCAAGCCCGTTATTAGCGGGAACAGGCCCTATGCAAACGTATCGACGAGGCCGGCGCGGCTCACGCTCGCGGCGGCCGGTGCGGATTGCGCAACGTCGGCCGGTGCATCGACGGCTGACGATCCGCCGTGCCCGCGGCGCGGCGACTGGCCGTGAGCGAAGGTCTGTTGCGGGTTCTGCTGCTGCGACGCGAAGCCGCCGTCGCTGACACTCGCGCTGCCGAGCCCGAGCCCGCCGGCTTCCATCGCTTCACGCAGCTTCGGCAGCGCGGCTTCGACCGCGTCGCGCACCTGCGCGTGCTGCGACACGAACAGCGCGTGCGCGTGGTTGTCCGCGACGCGCAGCACCACCTGCAGCGGCCCGAGATCGGGCGGGTTGAGCGTCAGCTCGGCGGTCTGCTGGTGCGCGTTCGACAGGAATACGACCTTCTGGCTCAACGCGTCCGTCCAGTCGGCGGTGCCGACGTGCGGCGCGAGCACGTGCGGGTTGGCGGCGGCGATCGCGCTCGCGGCGGGCGACAACTGCAGGTTCGCCTGCGCCGCGGCCGCAGCCGATGCGCCGGCCGCGAGCGTTGCGCTGGCGGCAGGGTCCGTTGCTTCGCTGGCTGCCGCGAGCGCATGCTGCGCGCCGGACTGCACGCTCGCGTCGGCCTGCAGCGCCTGCGCGGTGGCCTGCGTCGGCGTCTGCTGCGTGGCGAGCGCACCTTTCGCGTCGGCGAGCGTGCGATCGAACGTCGGCACCTTCGGCGTCAGCGGTGCGGTGGCGGCGGTCGATGCAGAAGATGCCGGTTCCGATGTCGATGTCGAAGCCGTCGTGCCGCTCGCGGGCGTCGCGATCGCGCCGGACCCGCCGGTCAGCTTGGCGAGCGCCGCCTGCAGCGCGTCGCGGCTCGACGCCGGCGTGGCCGGCTGGGCGGCCGCATCCTTGGCCGCGTGGTCCGCCAGAGCGGCCGTCGCGTCGGGCTGGCCGGACACGGCCGTCTGTTGCGCGGCAGCGGCGGTGGTGACGGTGGCGGTGGCAGCGGCGGCGGCATCGGCCGGCGTCGTGTTGTCCGTGCGCGCCTGCAGTTGCGCCTGCACGGCCGCGGCGGCCGCGAGTGCGCCGGCGTCGGGGTTGGTGGTGGCCTTCGTGTCGTCGGTCGACGGGCCATCGTCGGTGCCGGACGGCTTCGCGCCGGCGGCCGGCTTCGACGAAGCCTGCGTCGTCGAAGCATCCGGCGTGCCGGAAGGCGCCGCGTCGCGCCGTGTGACGACGCTTTGCTTCAGCGTCTGAGCGAACGGCACGGCGGCCGTGGTGGTCGCGGTGTCGTTGCCGGCGGCGGTGCCGGACGAACCCGAGCCGCGGGCGGCCTTGAGTGCGGCGCCGGCGGTGTCGATCAGCGCGCCGAGCAGGGGCAGGGGAAGCATGGCGGTTCTCTCGTTCGAATGCGGTGGTCGGTTACGACGAGCGGGCCGCGTCGGCCCGCATGCGCAGGATTTTCGCGGCGTGTTCGTCGGCGTCGCGCTGTTCGCGCCGGGCGTCGAGCCGCGCTTCCTGCGCGACGCCGCGCGCCTGCAGGATTTCATACGAGCCGACGGTGCGTTTCTTCTGTTGCCAGTTCGGGCGTGCCTCGTCGATGCGGACTTCGGCCGCGGTCAGCACGTTGCGCTGCTGCGCGATCGCCGCGTCGAGCGTGTCGATGAATGCCTGGAAATTGCGCCAGTTGCCGGCCGGCATCCCGTGCTGCGCGGATTGCGAGAAACGCGCGTGATATTCGTCGCGATAGCGCAGCAGCGCGTCGAGCTGCTCGGCGGCCGACGTGCGGTCGCGCTGCGCGGTGCCGAGCTGCTTCGCGGCCGAGTCGAGATCTTCCTGCGCGCGGTCGAGCAGCAGTTGAAGGGGAAAGCCGTGAGCCATCGTGATCAGCCTCCGTAAGCGTCGAACAGCGCATCGAGCCCGGCGAGGCTCGATGCGAACGGCGCGCATTCGCGAAAGCCCTGCTGCAGGAACGTCTCGATGCGCGGATAAAGCGCGATCGCGCGGTCGAGCTGCGCGTCGCGGCCGGGTGCGTACGCGCCGACCGCGATCAGGTCGCGATTGCGCTGGTAGCGCGACAGCATCTGCTTGAACTGCCGCACGTGGTCGAGATGCGTTTCGTCGATCAGCGCGGTCATCGCGCGGCTGATCGACGCCTCGATGTCGATCGCCGGATAGTGGCCGGCCTCGGCGAGCGCACGCGACAGCACGATGTGGCCGTCGAGGATCGCGCGCGCCGAATCGGCGATCGGGTCCTGCTGGTCGTCGCCTTCGGTCAGCACCGTGTAGAACGCGGTGATCGAGCCGCCGCCCTCCGGCCCGTTGCCGGTGCGCTCGACGAGCGCGGGCAGCTTCGCGAACACCGACGGCGGATAGCCCTTCGTCGCGGGCGGCTCGCCGATCGCCAGCGCGATCTCGCGCTGCGCCATCGCGTAGCGCGTCAGCGAATCCATCAGCAGCAGCACGTGCTTGCCCTGGTCGCGGAAATACTCGGCGAGCGACGTCGCGTAGGCCGCGCCCTGCATCCGCAGCAGCGGCGACACGTCGGCCGGTGCTGCGACGACGACCGAGCGCGCGAGCCCGTCCTCGCCGAGGATCTGTTCGATGAATTCCTTCACTTCGCGGCCGCGCTCGCCGATCAGCCCGATCACGATCACTTCCGCGCTCGTGTAGCGCGCCATTGTGCCGAGCAGCACCGACTTGCCGACGCCGGAGCCCGCGAACAGCCCCATCCGCTGCCCGCGGCCGACGGTGAGCAGCGCGTTGATCGCGCGCACGCCGACGTCGAGCACGTGGTGGATCGGTTCGCGTTCGAGCGGGTTGATCGACGGCGCCGACAGCGGCGCATCGACCTTCGACGCGAGCGGGCCGAGGCCGTCGAGCGGGCGGCCCGACGCGTCGACGACGCGCCCGAGCATCTCCCAGCCGACCGGCAGCCGCTTCGCGCCCGCGAGCGGATCGGCGACGGGCGCGCTTTCGAGCGGCCACACGCGCGCGCCGGGCAGCACGCCGGCGACGTCGGTGGTCGGCATCAGGAACAGGCGGTCGCCGGCAAAGCCGACGACTTCCGCTTCCGCGTGCGGCAGCGTGCTGCCGGGCGGCAATTCGATCGTGCATTCGGCGCCGACCGACAGGCGCAGCCCGATCGCCTCGAGCACGAGGCCCGCCGCGCGCGTGAGGCGCCCGCACGGCCGCAGCGGCAGCGCGCGATGGCTGCGCGCGGCGAGCCCGTTCAGGTGCGTGCGCCAGTGCGCGAGATGCGGATTGTGCGGCGCGCGCGGCGCCGTTTCGTGTGCGGCGGCCACGCCGGTGTGCGGTTTCGTGTCGGGTGCGGTGTCGTGCGCGCCGGCGGGGCCGAACGACGCGAGCGCGAGTTCGCGCTCGAGCGGCGTCATGCCGTCATGCGCGAGCGATTCGGGCGACCGCGTCACCACGTGCTCACCTTGCCGATCGCGGCGGCGACGCGCTGCCAGCGCGTGGGCAGCGTCGCGTCGACCTCGCCGGTCGCGGCGTGCGCGCGGCAGCCGCCGCGCTCGATCGACGCATCGGTGCGCACGTTCCAGCCGAGCGTATCGAGATCGTCCTGCAGATAGGCTTCGACGACGGGCAGGTCGGCCGGGTTCACCGTGAGATGCGGCGCGCCGGACAGCGCGGGTTCGGTCGCGAGCACGTCGCGCACGGCGGCGACGAGCGCCGCCGGGTCGTGCTTCACGTGCTGGCGCACGACCTGCTGCGCGATATCGAGCGCGAGCTGCGCGATGTCGGATGCGAGGTCGTGCTCGGCGCTCGACACGGCCTCGCGGAACGACGCGGCGAGTGCCGCGAGCTGCGCGGCCTGTTCGCGCGCATCGGCCTGGCCGGCCTCGAAACCCTGTTCGCGGCCCTGCTCGAAACCGGCCTGGTAGCCGAGTGCCTGGCCTTCGACGTGGCCGGCCGCATGGCCTTCGGCGTGCGCGGCGTCGCGCACGCGCTGCAGTTCCTCGGCGAGCGCGGCGGCGGCCGCTGCCGCGTCGTCGGGCGGCGGCGGGGGCGGCGGCGGGT
>NZ_WHNU01000030.1:0-118141 GCF_009362305.1 Burkholderia sp. BE17 | reverse complement strand
GGCCAGCCGGCCGCGAAGCGCGACGCCAACGCGCAACCGAAGGCATCGCAGCAGAAGGCCGCGAAGCCGCGCACGCAAGGCGGCGCCGGCGGCAGCGGCGGGCGCCCGGCGGGCGGCGGCAACAGCGCCCGCCCCGCGAGCGGCAACGCCGCGCACCCGAACCGCAACCGTTCGTCGCGCAGCGGCCAGCGCGGTCACTGAAGCCGCGCGGCCGCGCGCCGCAGGTGCTCGAGCTGGCGTTGCCAGCGTGCGAGCACCGCGGCGCGCTCCCCTTCCAGCGTGAACGTGACGCCTGTCGCGAGACGCGCATAACCGACCCGCTGCGCATCGCCGTGCGCGATCGTCGCAGCGAATCCGGCCAGTCCGCCGAAGTCGCCTTCGAGCGGCTCGATCCTCAATTGCGCCTGAAAGAACGCGCCGTCCGCGACGAGCGTCAACGCGGCCGCGCGCCGTTGCGCGATCGCGCGCGCCGCACGCGATTGCGGCCATAGCGCCAGCAGCAGCGTGCGCGCGTCGTGCGCATAGATCTCGCCGACGCCGAGCAGCGTCGTGCGCAACTGGCCGTCGTCGGTCGCGACGATCAGCGATGCGGCGATATCGGCATGACGCTCGAGCGCGGTGCCGTCGAACAGCGATACGACGGCCGGCGGCCACGCATCGAACGTCCATTGTTCGAGCGCGTGGCGATGGGTATCGGTCATGATGGCGTGGCCCTGGTGCAGATCGGATGACGATGCGGCAGCATACGCCCGACGGGCCGCGTCGCGGCGATCAGCGCAGGAATACGTGCCGCGTGATCTTCGTGAGCGGATAGTGGACGCCCGGCTGGATCTTCGCGGGCAGGTCGAGCGGCTTGAGCAGCATCTTCACGCACATGTCGGCCGACAGGTTGCGCCGCACCAGCGAACTGATGCGCGCGACGCGCTCGCGGTTGTATTGGCTGTCGCCGACGCGATCCGGATAACGAACCGCGAACACGTGGCGCAGCGCGATCTCGGAATCCTCGTTCTTGATTTCCATCACGCGGCGCGCCAGCGCGCCGAGCACCGCGAGCCGGCCATTGCCTTCGAGCTTGTTGTACTTCTTGAAGAATTTGAAGAAGTGCTTGTAGTGGCGCACTTCGTCCGTGCGGATGTTGTCGGTGATTTCCTTCAGCACGGGCTCGTCGGAGCATTCGTTGATCGCGCGATAGAGCGTGGCCGTGCCCGTCTCGACGACGCAGCGCGCGACCATCTCGAGCGCGCGGGTCTTCTCGAATGCCTCGACCTTGCAGGTCTTCGAATACTCGGCGAAGAAATTCGCGAATGCGGTATCCCAGTCGAACTCGGGCCACACGTGCGCGATGTACGCCTTCAGCGCGCGGCCGTGCTGCAATTCTTCGTGCTCCCATGCATTGTTGAGCCACGCGGATACTTCAGGATCGTCGTTGAAGAATTCGCTCAGATTGCTCGTATAGAGATCCGAGCCGCTTTCGATGAACGACGACGCGCACAGCAGCAGCAACAGATCCTCGTTCGCGGCGGCACGCTGACGATCGATCCGGTTCAGGTCGATGTCCTCGATTCGCCACGGCATGACATGCGTCGTTTTGGTGTCCATGGTGGTGCGCTCCCAGTCGTCGCGCGGGGGCCGGCCCATGCCTTCGGCACAGGCGCCGACCGTCCCGCAGGCGGCGTTTTACTTGCGTTTATAGTGACTTGGTCCGGCCGAACCATCCTGGCATCTTAGCCGGACTTTGACGTTCGTGCTCCAAAGCACTGACCATGGCCGACAAGCGCAGTTCCACGGCGTCTGTTGCCGTTCGTTAGACGAGTCCTTCGAACCGCTTGCAGCCGTTCAATGGTACGAGCCCGCACCAAACGAAACGGGCGGCCGTTCGGCCGCCCGTCGAGCGCATGAAATGGAGGCGAACCGTCAGAAGCCGGCCGCCAGACCGTCGCGCCGGCTGTCGCTCGCGGCCACGTAGCCGCGCTCGCGATCGTCGCGGTCGAGACGCCAGATGAACTGCCCCGAACCGAAATCCATGTAAGGATCGTCGATCGACTTGATCGTGTGGCCGCGTGCGGCCAGCGCGTCGACCGTCGCGCGATTCATCGTCGCTTCGACGTCGAGCGTGAAGTCGCGGTTGACCTTCCAGCGCGGCGCATCGCATGCGGCCTGCGGCTGCTGCCCATGGCCGAGCATCCGCACGATAGTCTGCAGGTGGCCCTGCGGCTGCATGTCGCCGCCCATCACGCCGAAGCTCATCACGGCCTCGGTGCGGCCGTCGACCTGCTCGGTCACGAACGCCGGGATGATCGTGTGGAACGGCCGCTTGCCGCCCGCGACGACGTTCGGCGAAGCCGGATCCATCGAGAAGCCGTGCCCGCGATTCTGCAGCGCAATGCCGGTGCCCGGCACCACGAGCCCCGAGCCGAAGCCCATGTAGTTCGACTGGATGAAGCTCACCATCATCCCGCGCTCGTCGGCCGCCGACAGGTAGATCGTTCCGCCCGAATGCGGCCGGCCGGCGCCGAAGTGCGTCGCGCGCGCGGGATCGATCTGCTTCGCGCGTTCGGCGAGATACGCATCGTCGAGCATCTGCTCGGGCGTGACTTCCATCGCGCGCGGATCGGCGACGTAGCGATAGACGTCCGCGAATGCGAGCTTCATCGCCTCGATCTGCAGATGCTGCGAGTCGACCGAATCGAGCGGCCAATCGGTCAGGCCCGCATGCTCGGCGATCCCGAGCGCGATCAGCGCGGCGATGCCCTGCCCGTTCGGCGGGATCTCGTGAATCGTGTGACGGCCGAAGCGCTTGCCGATCGGCTCGACCCATTCCGGCCGGTATGCACGCAGGTCGGCTTCGGTCAGCGCGCCGCCGCCTTCGCGGGCGAACGCGGCGATGCGCTCGGCGAGCGCGCCTTCATAGAACGCACGGGCGCCGTCCTTCGCGAGCGTGCGCAGGGTCTGCGCATGGCCCGGCAGGCACACGCGTTCGCCGACGAGCGGCGCACGGCCGCGCGGCATGAAGGTCTCCGCGAAGCCCGGCAGCCCTTGCAGCGCAGGCACGGCCGCCGCCCACTTGTGCGCGACGATCGGCGGCACCGCGTAACCGCGCTCCGCGATCTCGATCGCCGGCTCGAGCAGGTCCGCGAACGGCAGCGAGCCGAACTTCGCGTGCAGCGCTTCCCAGCCCGCGATCACGCCCGGCACGGTGACGGTATCCCAGCCGCGCGTCGGCTTGTTCGCGATGCCGTGCGCATCCTCGCCGTGGCGCTTGCGGAAATAGTCGACGTTCCACGCGGCCGGCGCGACGCCCGACGCGTTGAGCCCGGACAGCCGCTCGCCGTCCCATACGAGCGCGAACGCGTCGCCGCCGAGCCCGCACGACACGGGCTCGACGACGGTAATCGCGGCGGCGGCGGCCAGTGCCGCGTCGACCGCGTTGCCGCCTTTCCACAGCATCCGCAGACCGGCCTGCGCGGCGAGCGGGTGCGACGTCGACACGACGTTGCGCGCGAATACCGGGATGCGGGTCGTCGGATACGGGTTGTGCCAGTTGAAGCCAGTCATCGGTGCCACCTCGTCGAAAGCTGAAGGAACGCGTGCCCGCGTACGCGGGCAGTCCGCCATTGCAGCGCGATCAGCGCAATCGCACAAATTCATTTGTCACATGAATCCATGCTGTTTCCGCATGAATTACAGACGTCCGTGCCGGCCAGGCCGGCCGAACGCCGTTGCCGCCCTTACAATACCCGCTCCGTCTCACGACACGACCATCGAGCCATGACCCGAGATCCCCGCCTCACCCTGAACGCGCGCCAGCAGGAACTGCTCGAATGGGTGCAGCGCGACGGCTTCGTGACCGTCGACGATCTCGCCGCGCACTTCGCGGTGACGCCGCAGACGATCCGCCGCGACGTGAACTGGCTCGCCGACCTGAACCTGCTGCGCCGCTACCACGGCGGCGCGAGCCTGCCGACCAGCTCGGAGAACGTGTCGTACACGGCGCGCCAGCGGATGTTCCATGACGAGAAGCGGCGCATCGCGGCGCTCGCGGCATCGCACATTCCCGACCAGGCGTCGCTGTTCATCAACCTCGGCACGACGACCGAGGAAGTCGCGCGCGCGCTGAACCGCCACCACGGGCTGCACGTGATCACGAACAACCTGAACGTCGCGTCGATGATGAGCGGCTACCCCGACTGCGAGGTGCTGATCACGGGCGGCATCGTGCGGCCGTGGGACAAGGGCATCGTCGGCGAGCTCGCGATCGACTTCATCCGCCAGTTCAAGGTCGACTACGCGATCATCGGCACGTCGGCGATCGAGGCCGACGGCACGCTGCGCGATTTCGACACGCGCGAGGTGCGCGTCGCCGAGGCGATCATGCAGCACGCGCGCACGGTCTACCTCGTGACCGACCATTCGAAGGTCGGCCGCCCGGCGCTGGTGCGCCAGGGCCACCTGAGCCAGGTGCATGCGCTTTTCACCGACAAGCCGCTGCCGCCCGAGATGGCCGACACGGTGGCCGCCGCCGGCACCCAGGTGTACGTCGCGGAATGACGCTTGCGAGGGCGCCAGCGATGCTGCACCGCACCCGAAACTTCAAGTGAAATCAAGAAGTTGGCGCCGCGAGCGGACCGCTTGCGACGCATTCTCCTGTCAAACGGAAAATTAACGGGGCACGATTTGTCGTTGCCTGCGCGCTCGACTAGACTCCAGTTCCCCGGTCCGTTTGCCCGACCGCCTGTGCCAGGGCGTGAGCGAACTTCAGGGCCGGCGAATACAGCTTTCCCCCCAAGCCATACCCCCCGGGGTATCGTGCGTCGGCGTTTGCGCCGGCCGCGCGGGCAGACCGGATGCCATGGAGAGAACGATGCTGAGTCCGCATGAATTCGCCACGCTATTGCTTGTGAAGGACGCGCCTGACCAGCGCGACATGGATCGGGATGAACTGGACATCCTGCTCGAACAGCAGCTCGTCCGCCTGGAAGGGCTCGGCTCGGGGCGCAAATACTGCGTGACCGAAACCGGCGACGCCGCGCTTCGATCGATCAAATACCGCTATTCGTGAAAAAACCGCTGTTCCTGACCTGACCGCGCGGCCGGATTTCCGGCCGCACGGTCGTTTCCGCTTCCCCGCCGGTTCGCCTCACCCGGCCGCAGCCGGCTTCAGCCGCCGCGCAGCGTCGGATCGACCGCCGCCCGCCAGCTGATCGCCTGCGCGCGCGCACCGTTGAAATACGCGATCCAGCCGGCGCGCGCCGCCGCGTCGGGCGCCGCATAGTGCGTCGAAAGTTCGTTTACGAACGTGCAATAGTTCGCTTCGGTCAGCCCACGATACCGTTTCGCCACGTACGCGTCGTACAGCGTCGAGTAGACCGGCTGCGCATCCGCGCCCCATTCGCGCGCGGTGCCGCCGCACGATGTCTGCAGGTCGGCGAACGACGGCGCCCGCCAGTTGCCGGCAAGCGGCGGCGTGCCGGCGCTGCACCCCGCCAGAAGGACGGCGCATAAGCCGGCCCACATCCCAATACGCATGATTCACCTCGCGAAACGGTCGATTCCGCCAGTATCGTCCGGGATCGCGCTGCGCGCTACTGGCCCCGCTTTTTCGAACTTTACTTTTTCGATTTCGTTCGTTAAATTTCGAATTCGAACATTTCGTGTTCGCCCATTTCCATCAGACGATAAGGACAGCAGGTGACCCAACCGAATCGCTACGATCTGCTCGTCGTCGGCGGCGGCATCAACGGCGCGGGGATCGCGCGCGATGCGGCCGGCCGCGGCCTGTCGGTCATGCTCTGCGAGCAGGACGATCTCGCGTCGCACACGTCGTCGTCCAGCACGAAGCTGATTCACGGCGGCCTGCGTTATCTCGAGTACAACGAGTTCGGGCTCGTGCGCAAGGCGCTGCAGGAGCGCGAGACGCTGCTGCGCGCGGCGCCGCACATCATGTGGCCGCTGCGCTTCGTGATGCCGCACATGCCGAACCTGCGTCCGGCCTGGCTGATCCGCATCGGCCTGTTCCTCTACGATCACCTCGCGAAACGCGAACTGCTGCCCGGCTCGCGCGGCATCGACATGCGCCGCCATGCGGCCGGCGCGCCGCTGATCGACTCGATCAAGCGCGGCTTCGTGTATTCGGACGGCTGGGTCGACGACGCGCGCCTCGTCGTGCTGAACGCGATGGATGCGAAGGAGCGCGGCGCCGAGATCCTGACGCGCACGAAGCTGGTATCCGCCGAACGCCGCGGCGACGAATGGGAAGCGCGGCTGCAGCACGCCGACGGTTCGATCCGCGTCGTGCATGCGCGCGCGATCGCGAACGCCGCCGGCCCGTGGGTCGGCGACGTGCTGCACGGCGCGCTCGGCCGCGGCGCGCAACACAGCGTGCGGCTCGTGAAGGGCAGCCACATCATCACGCGCCGCCTGTTCGATCACGATCACGCATACATCTTCCAGAACCCGGACAAGCGGATCATCTTCGCGATTCCGTACGAACACGACTTCACGCTGATCGGCACGACCGACGTCGAATACACGAACGATCCCGCGAAGGTCGCGATCGATCGCGACGAAACGCAGTACCTGTGCGATTCGATCAACCGCTACTTCAAACGCAAGATCTCGCCGGCCGACGTGCACTGGACCTATTCGGGCGTGCGCCCGCTGCTGGAAGACGAGAACGCGGCGAACGCATCGGCCGTCACGCGCGACTACCGCCTCGAGCTGGACGACGGTGCCGGCGCACCGCTGCTGTCGGTATTCGGCGGCAAGATCACGACGTTCCGCAAGCTCGCGGAAGAAGCCGGCGACATGCTGTGCCGCGCGCTCGGCAGCGACGCGAAAACCTGGACGGCCGGCGTCGCGTTGCCGGGCGGCGACATCGCGAACGCGAAGTTCGACGCATTCGCCGACACGTTCGCGAAACGTCATCCGTGGCTGCCCGCCGCGCTCGCCCGCCGTTATGCGCGCGCCTACGGCACGCGCGCGGAGCGCGTGGTCGACGGCGCGCAGTCGCTCGCCGATCTCGGCACCGAAATCGCGCCGGGCATCCACGACGCCGAACTGCGCTACCTGCGCGATGCCGAATGGGCGACCTGCGCGCAGGACGTGCTGTGGCGCCGCTCGAAGCTCGGCCTGCACGTCGCGCCGGGCACGCTCGATGCCGTGACGGCCGCGGTCGACGCGTGGTTCGCCGCCGCGCACGCGCCGCACGCGTGATTCGAATGCAGTTGCAGTTGTCTTACCGACGTTGACTCACCGACGCGCCGCGCACCATGCGGCGCGCATCACAACTAAGCCAATCCACGGATGGAGATGAGAGACATGCAGGACCAGTACATCCTCGCGCTTGACCAGGGCACCACGAGTTCCCGCGCGATGCTGTTCGATCGCCAGGGCAATATCGTGTCGATCGCCCAGAAGGAATTCGAACAGATCTACCCGCAACCCGGCTGGGTCGAGCACGACCCTCAGGAAATCTGGTCGACGCAAGCCGGCGTCGCCGCGGAAGCCGTCACGCGCACGGGCCTGAACGGCACGTCGATCGCGGCGATCGGCATCACCAACCAGCGCGAAACCACGATCGTCTGGGATCGCGAGACGGGCCAGCCCGTCTACAACGCGATCGTCTGGCAGGATCGCCGCACGGCCGACTTCTGCGACTCGCTGAAGAAGCAGGGTCTCGAAGCGAAGGTGCGCGCGAAGACCGGCCTGCCGATCGATTCGTACTTCTCCGCGACGAAGATCCGCTGGATCCTCGACAACGTGCCGGGCGCGCGCGACAAGGCACGCCAGGGCAAGCTCGCGTTCGGCACCGTCGACAGCTGGCTCGTGTGGAACTTCACGAAGCACGAACTGCACGTGACCGACGTGACGAACGCATCGCGCACGATGCTGTTCAACATCCATACGCGCGAGTGGGACAGCGAGCTGCTCGAACTGCTCGACATCCCGCGCAGCATGCTGCCGGAAGTGAAGGCGTCGTCGGAAATCTACGGCCATACGAAAACCACCGTATTCGCGTCGAAGATCCCGCTCGCGGGCATCGCCGGCGACCAGCACGCGGCGCTGTTCGGCCAGATGTGCACGACGTCGGGCATGGTGAAGAACACCTACGGCACCGGCTGCTTCCTGATGATGAACACCGGCGACAAGCCGATCGAGTCGAAGAACAACCTCGTCACGACGATCGCATGGCAGATCGGCGACGACGTGCAGTACGCGCTCGAAGGCAGCATCTTCATCGCGGGCGCGGTCGTGCAGTGGCTGCGCGACGGCGTCGGCATCATCAAGACGGCCGCTGAAATCGAAGCGCTCGCCGCGAGCGTGCCGCACACCGACGGCGTCTATCTCGTGCCAGCGTTCGCCGGCCTCGGCGCACCGCACTGGAACGCGCGGGCGCGCGGCTCGGTGTTCGGCGTCACGCGCGGCACGACGGCCGCGCACCTCGCGCGGGCGGCGCTCGATTCGATCGCGTACCAGTCGCTCGACGTGCTGGCCGCGATGGAAGCCGATTCGGGCATCAGCATCGGCGAACTGCGCGTCGACGGCGGCGCGAGCGCGAACGACCTGCTGATGCAGTTCCAGGCCGACCTGCTCGGCGTCGACGCGGTGCGTCCGCAGATCACCGAGACGACCGCACTCGGCGCGGCCTACCTCGCGGGCCTCGCGATCGGCTACTGGAAGAACCTCGACGAAGTGCGCGACCAGTGGCAGCTCGACCGCCGCTTCTCGCCGTCGATGCCGAAGGAGCAGGTCGAACGCTGCATGGCCGGCTGGCAGCGTGCGGTGCGCGCCGCGAAGGCGTGGGCCGACGATACCCAGTAATCGTCAGCCATCCGTACGAAATACAACAACACCGGCGGACCGCGCAGCGCGCGAGTCCGCCGCGACATACGAGAGACAATCATGTCACCTTATATTGCAGAATTCATCGGCACAGCGATCCTCGTGCTGCTCGGCAACGGCGCGGTCGCGAACGTGCTGCTTGCGAAGACCAAGGGCAAGGGCGCGGACCTGATCGTGATCGTGTGGGGCTGGGCGATGGCCGTATTCGTCGCCGTCTACGTGACCGCATCGTTCAGCGGCGCGCACCTGAACCCGATCGTGACGATCAGCCTCGCGCTCGCGGGCAAGTTCGCGTGGTCGAAAGTCGGCGGCTACATCCTCGCGCAGATGCTCGGCGGGATGGCCGGCGCACTGCTCGTGTGGCTCGCGTATCGCCAGCACTTCGCGAAGGAAGCCGATGCGGACCTGAAGCTCGCGGTGTTCTGCACGGCGCCCGCGATCCGCAGCGTCCGGCACAACGTGCTGACCGAGGCGATCTGCACGTTCGTGCTGATCCTCGGCGTGCTGTATCTCGCGTCGCCGCAAGTCGGCCTCGGCGCGCTCGACGCGCTGCCCGTCGGCCTGCTCGTGCTCGGCATCGGCATCTCGCTCGGCGGCCCGACCGGCTATGCGATGAGCCCCGCGCGCGACCTCGCGCCGCGCCTCATGCATGCGCTGCTGCCGATTCCCGGCAAGCGCGACAGCGACTGGCGCTATGCATGGATTCCGGTGGTCGGCCCGCTGATCGGCGGCTCGCTCGCTGCCGTGCTCTATCTGCAACTGCACGTGCCGCACTGACGCGGCCCGTCGCATCGGCGAAGCAACACAGCCCGCGTGCCGGAAGGCCGCGGGCTGTTTTTCATCGGGCGTTGCGCCCACCCGCCTACGCGCCGGCTGTCGGCAACAGCGACTTCAGTTTCACGTTCGCATCGGCGACCATCGCGGGCACCACCACGGCACCGCATTCGACCAGCGTCCTCGCCAGTTTCATCTCCTTGACGAATCCGGACGCGCGGCCGAAGCCGCTCGCCGCGACGAGCCGTCCGCCACCATCGAAATGGAAATGGATTTCGGCGTCGCCATCGAGCCTGCGCGCGATCGCCAGCTCGCCGAGCGCCGGCTCCCCGGCCACCTGCAACTGCGCGTCGTACTGATCCGACCAGAACCACGGCATGTCGCGATACGGTTCGTCGGCGCCGAGCATGTTGCGCGCGGCGGCGCGCGCCTGGGTCTCGGCGCCGTGCCACGTCTCCTGCCGGACCGGTCGCCCCGACAACGCACTCGGAAACACCGCGACGTCGCCGGCCGCATGGATGCCGCGCGCCGACGTCTCGAGCCGCGCGTTCACGACGATGCCGCGATCGACCGCGAGGCCCGCGTCGCGCGCCAGCTCGTCCGCCGGTTCGATGCCGATGCCGGCCACGACCGTATCGGCGATCAGCGTGGCGCCGTCGTCGAGCGCGACGGCCAACGCGCCGCCCGGGGTCCGCTCGATCGCAACGGGTTTCCGGTTCACGCGGATCGCCACGCCCTGCTCCTCGTGAAGCGCGTGCACGCGCGCGGCGATCGACTCTGGCACCGCGCGCCCGAGCAGGCGCGGCGCCGCGTCGAGCACGGTCACGCGACAGCCGCGCAGCCGCGCCGACGCCGCGACTTCGAGACCGATGAAGCCGCCGCCGATCATCACGATCCGCGCGCCGGGCACGAGCCGCGCACCGAGTGCCGCCGCGTCGTCGAGCGTGCGCAATGCAAACACGCCGTCGAGCGCCGCGCCCGGAATCGCGAGGCGGCGCGCGCGAGCGCCGGTCGCGAGCAGCAGCGCGTCGTAGCCGAACACCCGACCGCCGGATACGCGCACTTCGCGTGCGTGCGGATCGATGCGCTCGACCGTCGCGACGACCGGCTCGATACCGTCGGCCGCCCATGCGTCCGGATCGCGCAACCGGCACTGCGCCGCGCTGCGCTCGCCCGTCAGCACGCCCTTCGACAACGGCGGCCGCTCGTACGGCAGGTGCGACTCCGCGCCGATCAGCACGATGCGCCCGCGCCAGCCGGACTCGCGCAGCACCTGCGCCGCGCGGCCGCCCGCATGGCCCGCGCCGACGATCGCCATCACACGGTGGTTCGTCATCTCATCACACCTCGATCAGGACGCGGCCGCCCTCGATCTTCGCGCGGTAGGTGCGCAGCTTCTCGCATGCGGGCGCGGACAGCGGCCGGCCGTCGCGCACGTCGAAGCGGCCGTTGTGCTTCGGGCATTCGATCACATGGCCCATCACGAGCCCGTCCGCGAGATGCACGCGCTCGTGCGTGCACAGGCCGTCGCTCGCATAAACCTCGCCGTCGATGCGGTAGATCGCGTACGTGCGGCCCGCGTGATCGAAGCGCGCGACGTCTTCATCGTCGATGTCGTCGAGCGCGCCGGTGTCGATCCATTGCGTCATGATGCGTATCTCCTTGATTAGGGTGTTCGATGTCGGTCACATGCGCGCCGCGTCCGGCACGGGCCGCACGACGTAATGGGACGGGTCCCGCGTCTGCCGGACCAGCGCCGGCACGATCTCCGCATACGCGACGAGCGTGCTGCGGTACGGCGGCGGCATGTCGGCCTTCACGGCCTCGTGCAGCTTCGGCAGCGCGTGGAACGGCACCATCGGGAACATGTGGTGCTCGACGTGGTAGTTCATGTTCCAGTACAGGAAGCGGAACACCGGATTCATCATCACGGTGCGGCAATTGCGCCGGTGATCGAGCACGTTCTCGGGCATGCCCGCGTGCTGCGTGAGGCCGAAGTACAGGTACAGCCACGCGCCGTAGAGGCTCGGCAAGCCGATGTAGAGCAGCGGCAGGAGCGTGTGCCGGTACAGCGACGCACCGGCCACGAGCGCATAGACCGCCAGATGGATGCGCGCCTCGCGCACGACCTTCGGCCATTCCGATTCGGGCACGTAGGTGCGCTCCTCGTCGTCGAGCCGACCGGTAAACGCGGCCGCGATCATCTTGCGCAGCTCGCCGGCCACATGCTTCAGCGCGACGACGTTCAGCGCGAGTGCGAGCCAGTCGGTCGGCTTCGGCGCGGCGATTTCCGGATCGCGCCCGGCGACCAGCGTGTCGGTGTGATGGCGCGCATGGCTCCAGCGCCACGCCGTCGCGCGGCGAAACACCTGGAACGACGCGACCTGGTACAGCGCGTCGTTCATCCAGCGCGTGCGAAACGCGGTGCCGTGCCCGCATTCGTGCCAGCGCGAATCGGCCGGGCTGCAATAGAGCGTGCCGTACACGAAGAACGCGGGGATCGCCCACGCCGAATGCGCGCGCCAGGCAAGCCACGCGAGCACGCCGCTGGCCGCGATCGCCGCGTACCAGATCAGCGTGTCGCGGATCGCACGCGCGTCGCCGCGCTGCATCAACTGCTTCATCAGCGGCCGCGGCACCGCGCACCGGTACCACTCGGCGTTGACGAGCCCCGCCGCGTGCGCACGCTCGCCGGCGCCGCCGATCAGTCGGTATTCCTGACGGCGCGCCGCCGTGCGATCGCGCGCCTGGTCGTCGATATGAGCCACTCGTGTCTCCTGGTTTGCTTGTGCGTGGGAAGCGCGGCAAGCGCTTCTGCATGGAACCAAAATTAGGCGACGGGCCGCCCCCGCTCAATCGAAACGTTGACGAAATTTCGCCATCGTTTTAGCGTTCCCGACAGCGCCACGCACCCGATGATGGCGACCACGACGATGGAGACGACCATGGCAGGTGAATCCGGGCCGCGCTGGCGCAAGCGCACCGCGCGCTTCGACGAGATCGCGGCGCTCGCCGGCGTCAGCACGACCACCGTCGACCGCGTGCTGAACGAGCGCGGCAGCGTGTCGGCGCAGGCGCGCGAGCGCGTGGTCGCGGCGGCGCGGCAGCTCGGCGTGCCGCGGCAGCTGCCCGACACGCGGCACGGGCTGATACACGTCGACGTGCTGCTGCCGGACACCGACGCGCCGTTCTTCCGGCGGCTGCAGCAGGCGCTGCAGCGCTCGCTGCAGATGCTCGACCGGCGCGTGGTCGTGCACCGGACGATCCTGCCCGCCGCGGACGACGAACGCGCCGCCGCGCTGATCGAACGGCCCGCATACCGGCGCGCGGCGCTGATCGTCACGGCACGCGACACCGCCCGCGTGCGCGATGCGCTGGCCGGCGCGATCGCGCGCGGCGAAACCGTCGTCACGATGGTCACCGACATCGGCGGCATCGATCGCGTGCACTACGCGGGCATCGACAACTACCGCGCCGGGCGCACGGCCGGCTACTACGTCGGCCGCCTGGCGGCACGCCCCGGCCGCGTGCTGCTGCTCGGCGGCCGCATGGGCTACCGCGCGCACGTCGACCGGATGGCCGGCTGCCGCGACCAGCTCGCCGACGCGTTCCCCGCGCTGCGCTGCGCCGGCGAGCCGGTCGAGACGCTCGACCAGGACGACCGCTGCTACCGCGCGGTGACGAAGGCACTCCAGGCGCACGACGACGTGGTCGCGATCTACAACAGCGGAGCCGGCTCGGCCGGCATCGAAGCGGCGCTGCGCAAGGCCGGTGCGACCGGGCGCGTGGTCTGGATCGGGCACGAGATGCTCGACGAGCACCGCACCTTCATCGACGCCGGCGCGATGGATCTCGCGATCGACCAGGATCCGGACGGACAGGCGATTTCCGCGCTGCAGCACGTGCTGCATGCGTGCGGGATCGTCGAACAGCCGCCGCCGGGCGACCCGGTCGAATTCCGCGTGTTCTGTGCGGCGAACGTGAGGACGAGCGCCTACCTGCAGCCCTGAATGTCGCCGCGCATCGCGGCGCATGCGCGTGCCGAAAAAAATCGACCGGCGCATTGGCGATTTTTCGTCAATGTTTGTCATGCAGCCCGCGCGGCGCATCCGTACATTGGACAGCCATCCCCAGCACAACAATGGACAGGAGACGATGGCTGAACCGATCCTCATCGGCGTGAACCTCGACGGCGTGCTCGAACACGACGGCCTGCCGTTGCCCGCGCCTGCCGAACGTTTCCGGATGGTCGCCAACGCCGGCGTGTTCGACTACGTCGAAAAGAACCCGGCGCGCGGCGAAGATCTGTCGCCGTATTTCGCGCTGGTCGAACGCCACGCGCTGCCGATTCGCGTGATCGGCGGCATCTGGTGCGCGGGCCGCGACGAAGCGCATGCCGCCGAAATCGTCGATGCCGGCGCGCGGTTCGGCAGCACGGTGCTCAACTGCCAGCTGTACGCGCATCACGCGGACGGCCATCCGCTGTCGGACCGCGAAGTCGCCGATTTCTACCTGCGTACCTACGAACGCGGCGAGCCGGACGGCTGCCTGCCGAGCCTCGAAGTGCACGTCGACATGTGGAGCGAGGACTTCACGCGCGTCGCGCGGGTCGCGCAGCATGTCGAGCAGGCCGGTGCGCCGTTCCGGATCACGCTCGATCATTCGCACCTGCTGTTCAAGATCGGCAATCGTGTCGAACTCGACGCATCGGGCATTCGCGAACGGGTCGACAGCGGCAGCCTCGTGCTCGACCCCGCATCGCCGGCCGCCATCTACGCCGACTGGATCGCGCGCGGCTGGGTCCGGCATGCGCACGCGCGCAGCGTGATCCCGAACAATCCCGAGAACCGCTGGATGCGCCGCGCGGACGGCCGGCCCGGCCGCGGCATCCAGTATCCGTTCGTCGCGCCGGCACCGGGTGCCTGGCACGGCGAATGGCATGCGGCGGCGCTCGACACGTGGAAAACCGCGCTGCGCCAGTTGCTGCAATCGCAGGCTCACGCTCGGCCGGCGCGGCTCGAACAGATCAGTTGCGAGTTCATCCCGTTTCCCGACTACGGCGGCGGCGCACGCTATTCGATCTTCGACAACAACGTCGCGTGCGCGCACTGGCTGCGCGACACGTGGCACGCACTCGCCGCGCCGCCGGCAAACCCGCCGGCCGGCGGCACCGCTCGCACCGGCACCTGATCCGGACCCAGCCCCACTCGACACCCAAGGACAGAACGATGACGCAAGCATTCCACTTTTCGCTGAACCGGATGAGCGCGCCGCGCCTGCCGCTCGACCGCTATGTCGCGCTGTGCCGGCGCCTCGGCATCGACACGATCGAGATCCGCAACGATCTCGACGGCGTCGAGATCGCCGACGGCACGCCGGCCGCCGCCGTGCGCGCGACGGCCGAAGCCGGCGGCGTGACGATCCTGACGATCAACGCGCTGCAGCGCTTCGAGCAATGGAACGCCGAGCGCGCGGACGAAGCGACCGTGCTGGCCGACTACGCGGCGCAGTGCGGCGCGCGTGCGCTGGTGCTGTGCCCGACCAACAGCCGCGGCGACACGCGCGGCGCGGACGCGCGCCATGCGGATCTCGTGAAGGCGCTGAAGGCGCTCAAGCCGATCCTCGAAGCGCGCGGCCTGCTCGGCTACATCGAGCCGCTCGGCTTCGAGGAGTGCGCGCTGCGCCGCAAGTCCGACGCGGTGAAAGGCATTTACGACGCGGCCGGCGAACAGGTCTTCCGGCTCGTGCACGACACGTTCCACCATCATCTGTCGGGCGAGGACATCTTCTTCCCGAACCTGACGGGCCTCGTGCACATCTCGGGCGTCGACGAAGACGACCTGCCGGTCGACCGGATGCGCGACGGCCATCGCGTGCTGGTCGGCGGCGCCGACCGGCTCGGCAACATCCGGCAGTTGCGCGAACTGCTCGCGCGCGGCTACCGCGGCGCGTTCTCGTTCGAGCCGTTCGCGAACGAAATCGCCGAAGCCGACGACATCGAAGACCGGCTGCGCGCGAGCATCGACTACGTGCGGCGCGAACTGGCGGATCGCTGAGCGTCGCCGCGGTGCGCGGCCGGCGTGACGACCCGTACACGTGACGACGCGCGCGGCCATGCACTCGATGTGCGCGCCAGGCACGGGCCTGACAGGAAGAAGACAACGAACTCAAAGGAAGAGGAGAACAGAATGATCGAATTCGCTTTGTTCGGCGCGGGAAGAATCGGCAAGATCCATGCGGCGAATCTGACGCGCCATCCGGGCGCGAAGCTGAAGTATGTGGTCGACCGGCATGCGCCGTCGGCCGAAGCGCTGGCGCATGCGCACGGCGCGCAGGCCGCCGATATCGAGCGAGCGCTCGGCGATGCGGCCGTGCAGGCGGTCGTGATCGCGTCGAGCACCGACACGCATGCGGACCTGATCGTCGCGGCGGCGAACGCGGGCAAGGCCGTGTTCTGCGAGAAGCCGGTCGACCTGACCGTCGAGCGCTCGCGCGCATGCGCGGACGTCGTGCGGCGCACCGGCGTGACCTGCATGATCGGCTTCCAGCGCCGTTTCGACCCGACCTTCGCGGCGCTGAAGGCGCGTGTCGAACGCGGCGAGATCGGCGCACCGGAGATGCTGATCGTCACGAGTCGCGACCCGGGCGCGCCGCCCGTCGACTACATCCGCAGCTCGGGCGGCATCTTCAAGGACATGCTGATCCACGATTTCGACGTGTTCCGCTGGATTCTCGGCGACGAAGCGCAGACGCTGCACGCGACCGGCAGTTGCCTGACCGACCCTGCCGTGCTCGATGCCGGCGACATCGATTCGACCGCCGTGACGATCCGCACGCGGCGCGGGCTGCTGTGCCAGATCAACACGTCGCGGCGCGCGGCCTACGGCTACGACCAGCGCTTCGAGCTGCTCGGCAGCAACGGGATGATGCAGGCCGGCAACGTGCGACCGACCGAGGTGAGCGCGTGGCTGGCCGGCGGCATCGCGTCGGACGTGCCGGAGCCGTTCTTCCTCGAGCGCTACCGGCACGCGTATGCGGCCGAGATCGCGCACTTCGTCGACGCGCTGCGCGACGGCACGCCGGTCAGGACGACGATCGATGACGGGCTCGCCGCGCTCGAGCTGGCCGAGGCCGCGATGACGTCGTGGAAAACGGGGCGCGTGATCGAGATGTGACGCAAGCGATGGCGGCCCGTGCAAGCGGGCCGCCGCACGATCGGCAGCACACCTGCACGAAATGCGGCGACGGCACGGCCGCATCGGGCAGATTTGCCGAAACGTCGCGCGGCATGCGCGTGAAAGCACGTATGATGGCGAATCGATCGGCGTCGCCGATATCCCGCTTTTTCACCATCATGCTCGATCACCTCATCTGCGACTGCGACGGCGTGCTCGTCGACAGCGAAGTCATCGCCGACCGCGTGCTGCTCGACACGCTGACCGCCACCTTCCCGCACATCGATTTCGAAGCCGCCGCGAAGTCGGCGTTCGGCCAGCAGACGTCGCGTTTCCTCTCGGGGCTCGAATCCCGCTTCGGCGTCGAGATGCCCGCCGACTTCATCGAGACCATCGAGCACAACATCGAGATCGCGCTGGCGCAATCGCTCGCGCCGATCACCGGCGTGCGCGACGCGCTGCTGAAGGTCAGCCTGCCGGCCGCCGTCGTGTCGAACAGCCGGCTCGTGCGCGTGCGCAGCTCGCTGAAGCGCGCGTCGCTCACCGAGATCTTCGGCGAACGCGTGTTCAGTTCCGAGCAGGTATCGCGGCCCAAGCCCTACCCCGACGTCTACCTGCATGCGGCGCAAACGCTCGGCGTGGCGCCGGCGCGCTGCGTCGTCGTCGAGGACAGCGTATCGGGGTTGAATGCCGCGCGTGCGGCGGGGATGAAGACGATCGCGTTCGTCGGCGCAAGCCACATCCCCGACAACTACGCGGACGCGCTGCGCGCGATGGGCATCACGCGGATCATGCGCAGGATGGACGAACTGCCGGCGCTCGTCGAAGCCGGCATGCGCGGCGAATTCGGCGACGTGCAGTCCTGATTGTCATTCGGGCCGGCTCAGTCCGGCCCGGCGTGCGCCGGTTCTCGCACGCCATGCCACGGGCGCGCGAACGCGCCCGCTCCCTCCCCGCTCAGGCCGGCTCGCAGCAGCGCTCGCGCGCAGCGGCCAGCGCCTCGCGGAATTCGACGAGTTCCGCGATCGTCAGCATCGGCAGCCCGTGCCGTTGCGCGAAACGCTCGACGTCGTCGCCGCGCGTCATCGTGCCGTCCGGATTCATCAGCTCGCACAGCACGCCGGCCGGCTTCAGGCCCGCAAGGATCGACAGGTCGACCGTGCCTTCGGTATGACCGCGGCGCGCAAGCACGCCGCCCGGTTGCGCACGCAGCGGAAACACATGGCCGGGACGCACGATGTCGTGCGGCTTCGCACCGTCGGCGATCGCCGCGCGGATCGTCGTCACGCGGTCGGCCGCCGATACGCCCGTATGCACGCCTTCGCGCGCCTCGATCGATACGGTGAACGCGGTGCCGTTGCGGCTCTCGTTGGTCTGCACCATCGGCGGCAGTTCGAGCGTGCGCACCGTGTCGTCGGTCAGGCACAGGCACACGATGCCGCTGCACTCGCGAATCAGCAGCGCCATCGTCTCGGGTGTGATGCGCTCGGCGGCGACGATCAGGTCGGCCTCGTTCTCGCGGTCATGGTCGTCCTGCAGCACGACCGCGCGGCCCGCACGCATCGCTTCGAGCGCAGCGGCAATACGCGGCGGCACCGGTTCGGAATCCAGCAACGGGAGATCGGCAAAGGCGTCGGCGGGCGCCGACGAAACGGACATCAAGGACATGTGAAACGCTCCTCGCAAATACGATTTGGGCGAAAAACGTTTCAGGGCATTGCAAACAGACAGAACGACAACCCGCTTCGCACGCATCGCGAAGCGGCCCTGGCGGACATGACTATCTGCACATCTTCTCTCATCCGGACTGTGACCGTCGGCTCTGGCATTCGACCAGATCTGCTGACCCCGCGCGGTGGCGCGGGCGCTCGCGGGCTCGCCGGCTTACGCCAGCCTACCGCCGGTGGGGAATTTCGCCCCGCCCTGAAGACGCACTGATTGCCGGATGGGAACTGCCCATCATCGGCGGGCCAAGCATACAACAGCCGCGCGCGGCGCGCAGCCAACAACACCTAAAACCTTACTGACGACCCCGTCTAACGGCATCGTCCAGACGGCCGACGGCCGCGCTGCGCTCCCGCCCGAGACGGGGACGGCAACCGCTCCGTGCGGCCCGCACGATCAGCCGGCCGCGTGCGCCGCGTCGGGCACGAGCCAGCGCGGCGGCACCTCGGGGCTCACCGTCACGCGAAACGCGCGCGCTTCGCTGTCGCCCGGATTGCGCAGGCTGTACGGCTGGTCGGCATCGAACACGATCGCGTCGCCGGTCGCGAGCAACTGGCGGCGGTCGTGCACGCTGAGTTCGAGCGTACCCTCGCTGACGACGAGGTTGACCGTCGTGCCGGGCGCGCGGCGCGTGCCGGGCTCCGTATGCAGCGGCGCGATCCGCAGCTCGTGGAATTCGGCCGCGGCCGGCTCGCCTTCCGGGTACAGTGCGCGCGCCGAGAAACGGCCGTTCGAGCTGACGACACGCGACGCGCGCTCGGCCGCCAGGTGCTCGAAGCCGTTCACCGCATGGCGGCGCAGGAACGCGGCGACCGACACCTTCAGCGCCGCGGCGATCTTGCAGAGCACCTTGATCGACGGCACGCTGCGCGCCGACTCGATCTGCGCGAGCATCGCGCGCGACACGCCGGACAGCCGCGCGAGCGCATCGAGCGACAGTTGCCGTTCGGCGCGCAAGCGCGCGAGGTTCACGCCGACGACCTGTTCGAGGACATCGAGCGACGCGGCTGCCCGCGCTTCGGCGGCATTGCCGGACTCGAAGGAAGACACGTCGCGCACGAGCGCCAGGGATGAAGACATAGCATTGCCTCCGGGCCGCCGCGCGGCCCTGCGTATGGGGTAAGCCGGGATCGGAATCGGGTTGCGCCTGCAACGGCGCGTATCGAGACGCTATCACCCGGCCTTGCGCGGGCAAACGAAGTTATCTTCACACCGTTATCAGCATCGCGGAGGAATGCGATTCTCGCGAACCTTTTCCTGCCGCTATGGCGTCGCTGTCACGCCACTATCGCGCCACTATCGCGCCGCTCATTGCGCCGCCGGCGCCGCGCCGCGCGCCGGAGCACGTGCATCGAGCCGCATCGCGAGCCACGTGACGACGAGCGCCGCGAACGTCACCGCGACGGCGACCCACGGCAGCGCATCGAGCGCGAGGCCGTGTTCCAGCGCGAGGCCGCCGAGCCACGCGCCGCCCGCATTGCCGACGTTGAACGCACCGATATTGAGCGTCGACGCGAGATGCGGCGCGCTCGCGGCCTTCTCGACCACGCGCGCCTGCAGCGGCGGCACCGTCGCGAACGCGGCGATCCCCCATACGAATACGGTGACGGCGGCCGCGACCGGCAGGTGGCTCGTCTTCGCGAACACGGCCATCACGGCCATCAGCGCGACGAGGATCGCGATCAGCGACGGCATCAGCGCGCGGTCGGCGAGCTTGCCGCCGAGCGTGTTGCCGATCGTCAGCCCCGCGCCGAACAGCACGAGGATCAGCGCGACCGAGCGCGGCGCGTAGCCCGACACCGTCTCGAGAATCGGCGCGATATACGTGAACACGACGAACACGCCGCCGAAGCCGAGCACGGTCATCAGCAGTGCGAGCCACACCTGCGGCTCCTTCAGCACGCGCACCTCGTGGCCGAGGCCGACCGGCCCGCTGTCGTGGCGGTTCGGCACGAGCGCGGCCACGCCGCCGAGCGCCAGCACGCCGAGCGCCGCGACGATCCAGAACGACGCGCGCCAGCCGAGCAGCTGGCCGACGAACGTGCCGAACGGCACGCCGAGCACGTTCGACAGCGTGAGCCCAGTGAACATCAGCGCGATCGCGCTCGCCCGCTTGTCGGCCGGCACCAGCGACGCGGCGACCACTGCGCCGATCCCGAAGAACGACCCGTGCGCGAACGACGTGACCACGCGCGCGACCATCAGCATCGCGTAGCCGGACGCGGCGGCGCACAGCACGTTGCCGACGATGAAGATCGCCATCAGCAACAGCAGCGCGGCCTTGCGCGGCATGCGGCTCGTCAGCACCGCGAGGAGCGGCGCGCCGACCGCGACGCCGAGCGCGTAACCCGTGACGAGCAGGCCGGCCGACGGCAGCGATACGGCGAGATCACGCGCGACTTCGGGCAACAGGCCCATGATGATGAATTCGGTGGTGCCGATGGCGAAGGCGCTGATCGCGAGCGCCAGTAGCGGAATGGGCATGACGTTCTCCGGAAGGCGGCGGACGCGGCGCCCGGTCGGTGCCGCACCGCACAAGAAGCGGGATGTGCGCGCATTGTCCCGAAGATGCCTATATTTGATAATTGGCGTGGCATTTGAACCATTTTCAAAAAATTCTGGAAAATCGAATGGATCGACTGGGCGACATCCGGCTGTTCGTCGAGGCGGCGGAGCTGGGCAGCCTGTCCGCTGCCGGGCGCAAGCTGAACCTCACGCCGGCCGCCGCGAGCGCGCGCCTCGCGAAGCTCGAGGCAAAGACCGCGACGCGGCTGTTCGAACGTTCGACGCGGCAGTTGCGGCTCACCGACGAGGGCCGGCTGTACCTGAACTGCTGCCGCCAGGCGCTACAGGCGCTCGACGATGCGGATGCGATGCTGCAGGAAGGCCGCAACGTCGTCCGCGGCAAGGTGCGGCTGTCGTCGACGTCCGATTTCGGCCGCAACCAGTTGCTCGACTGGCTGGACGAATTCACGACGCGCCATCCGGACGTCACGTTCGCGCTGACGGCGTCCGATTCGTCGTCGAACCTGTGGCAGGACGAGATCGACCTCGCGATCCGCTTCGCCGCGCCGCCCGACGGCGCGCTGATCGCCCGCCGGCTCGCGACAAACCGGCGCGTGCTGTGCGCGGCGCCGTCGTTCGTCGAGCGCCACGGCGTGCCGGCCGATCCGCACGATCTGGCCCGCTTTCCTTGCAACGTGATCACGATCGCGTCCGGGCCGATGAGCGTCTGGCATTTCACGCGCGGCGACGAGGTGCAGATCCACCGGGTGCCGGTCGCGACCGCATTCGAGTCCAACGACGGCGGCCTCACGCGCGAATGGACGCTGCGCGGCCACGGCATTGCGCTGAAATCGCTGTGGGACATCGCCGACGACGTCCGCGCGGGCCGGTTGCGCGTGCTGCTGCCCGACTGGCGGCACCAGGACGCGCCGCTGCACGCGATCTATCACAGCAAGCGCTACTTGGCGCTGCGCGTGCGCGTGCTGCTCGACTTTCTCGTCGAACGCTTCGCGCGCGAGGAAGCCGCGCTCGACGACCTGCTGAACGCGTGCCGCTGACAGCCGGCGTGCCGCAGCTCAAGGGTCGGAACCCGGCGATCGACGTCGCGCGGCGGCAACCCGTCAGCCGCCCGGGGCAGCGCGAAAAGCTATAATGAAAGGCTTTCCCGACGGCCTTTCATGCTTGAAGCGCGCAACCCGCGTGCAGCGCACGGCCGTCCCGATTCACTCTTGACGACGCCCCCAGGTCAACCACTGCGAACGGCGAATCCCCATGACCAAGAAAGTTTACGTAAAGACCTTCGGCTGCCAGATGAACGAGTACGACTCGGACAAGATGGTGGACGTGCTGAACGCGGCCGAAGGCCTCGAAAAGACCGACACGCCGGAAGACGCGGACATCATCCTGTTCAACACGTGCTCGGTGCGTGAAAAGGCGCAGGAGAAGGTGTTCTCCGATCTCGGCCGCGTGCGCGAGCTGAAGGAAGCGAAGCCCGGCCTGCTGATCGGCGTCGGCGGCTGCGTCGCGAGCCAGGAAGGCGCATCGATCGTATCGCGCGCGCCGTACGTCGACCTCGTGTTCGGCCCGCAGACGCTGCACCGCCTGCCGCAGATGATCGACGCGCGCCGCGAGAGCGGCCGCTCGCAGGTCGACATCTCGTTCCCCGAGATCGAGAAGTTCGACCACCTGCCGCCCGCGCGCGTCGAGGGGCCGAGCGCGTTCGTGTCGATCATGGAAGGCTGCTCGAAGTACTGCAGCTACTGCGTGGTGCCGTACACGCGCGGCGATGAAGTGTCGCGCCCGCTCGACGACGTGCTGACCGAAGTGGCCGGCCTCGCCGACCAGGGCGTGCGCGAAGTCACGCTGCTCGGCCAGAACGTGAACGCGTATCGCGGCGCGCTGACGGCCGGCGCGTCCGAGATCGCCGATTTCGCGACGCTGATCGAATACGTCGCCGACATCCCCGGCATCGAGCGGATCCGCTACACGACGTCGCACCCGAAGGAATTCACGCAGCGCCTGATCGACACCTACGCGAAGGTGCCGAAGCTCGTGAGCCACCTGCACCTGCCGGTGCAGCACGGCTCCGACCGCATCCTGATGGCGATGAAGCGCGGCTACACGGTGCTCGAATACAAGTCGGTGATCCGCAAGCTGCGCGCGATCCGCCCCGACCTGTCGCTGTCGACCGACATGATCGTCGGCTTCCCCGGCGAGACCGAGGAAGATTTCGACAAGATGATGGCGCTCGTGCACGACATGAGCTACGACACGAGCTTCTCGTTCATCTACAGCCCGCGCCCCGGCACGCCGGCCGCGAACCTGCACGACGACACGCCGCGCGAAGTGAAGCTCAAACGCCTGCAACATCTGCAGGCGACCATCGAGGAGAACGTCGCACGCATCAGCCAGTCGATGGTCGGAAAGGTCGAGCGGATCCTCGTCGAGGGCCCGTCGCGCAAGGACCCGAACGAACTCGCGGGCCGTACCGAGAACAACCGGGTCGTGAATTTCCCGGCGCCGCTCGCGTCGCACCCGCGCCTGATCGGCCAGATGATCGACGTGAAGATCAACCATGCGTACCCGCATTCGCTGCGCGGCGAGCTCGTGCTCGTCAGCGGCGAAGCAAGCGCCGCCACGCATTGACCGACTGACGCCCAACAGGAGCCCGACGCCACTTTGAAGCCCGCCCAAGCACTGGAATTCACCGCGCCGCGCGACGACAACGCGCGCCTCGCCAACCTCTGCGGCCCGCTCGACGAAAACCTGCGGCAGATCGAACAGGCGCTCGACGTCACGCTCGCGCGGCGCGGCCACCGGATCACGATCCGCGGGCGCGGCGCCAAGCTCGCGCTCGCCGCGCTCGATAACTTCTACAACCGCGCGCGCGATCCGCTGTCGGTCGACGACATCCAGCTCGCGCTGGTCGAAGTGCGCCACACCGCCGGCAACGGCCGCGAGAACACGCTCGACGTGCGCTTCCGCGGCGACCCCGATCACCCGTTCGACGAGCCCGTCGTGCAGCTCGACGACGAGACGCTCGAAGATCAGGGGCCGAAGCTCTATACGCGGCGCGCCGACCTGCGCGGCCGCACGCCCGCGCAGCGCGAATACCTGAAGCAGATCCTGTCGCACGACGTCACGCTCGGCATCGGGCCGGCCGGCACCGGCAAGACCTACCTCGCGGTCGCGTGCGCGGTCGACGCGCTCGAGCGCGACCAGGTCAAGCGGATCGTGCTGACGCGCCCGGCCGTCGAGGCCGGCGAGCGGCTCGGCTTCCTGCCGGGCGATCTCGCGCAGAAGGTCGACCCGTACCTGCGTCCGCTGTACGACGCGCTGTACGACCTGCTCGGCTTCGACAAGACCGCGAAGATGTTCGAGCGCCAGATGATCGAGATCGCGCCGCTCGCGTACATGCGCGGCCGCACGCTGAACCACGCGTTCATCATCCTCGACGAGGCGCAGAACACCACGCCCGAGCAGATGAAGATGTTCCTCACGCGGATCGGCTTCGGCTCGAAGGCGGTCGTGACCGGCGACACGAGCCAGGTCGACCTGCCGCGCGGCCACAAGAGCGGCCTCGTCGAGGCGCAGCAGGTGCTGAACGGCGTGCGCGGCATCGCACTCACGCGTTTCACGAGCGCGGACGTCGTGCGCCATCCGCTCGTCGCGCGCATCGTCGAGGCGTACGACGAGTTCCACGCGCAGCATCAGGACAGCTGACCGGCCGGCGGCGCCCGCGCGCCGCCCCGGCCTGCCGGCCCGGCCCGCCAGACGGCGCGCCGGGCTTTTTTTCGCCCGCGCGAATTCGGGTGCGATCGGCCGTTTGGTGTATCCTCATCGCGTTCCAATCGCCGCACGCGTCATGAAATCCTCCCGTTCTCGCAAGTCCGGGCGCGCCCAGTCCGCCGCGCCCGAATCCCCCCGTCTTTCGCTGTTCGATGCGAAGGGCAAGGCCCGCACCGTCAACGCGCAGGGGCTGCGAATCGACTTCCCGGACGGCCGCAGCCTGATGTTCGACCTGTCGGGCAGCTCGGGGGAAGCGGCCGTCGCGATCGTCGCGCAGCACAACGATCCGGCGATGCGCGCGAAGCTCGCGCTGCAGCCCGAGCACTACGACAGCGTGACGCTGCACGTGGGCGCCGAACCCGCGCCGCGCGAAGACGAAACCGAAGACGCGTTGCGCGAGCCTGAACTCGACCTGTCCGTGCAATACGGCGACGAGATCACGAGCGACGTGCGCAAGACGCTGCCCAAGCGCAAGCTGATCGCCGAATGGATCGAGCCGGCGCTGTTCGCCGGCGCGCAGCTCACCGTGCGCTTCGTCGGCGAAAACGAAGGCCGCACGCTGAACGCCGGCTACCGCCACAAGGACTACCCGACCAACGTGCTGACCTTCGCGTACGACGCGGCGCCCGACGGCACCGTGATCGGCGACCTCGTGCTGTGCTGCCCGGTCGTCGAGAAGGAAGCGCACGACCAGGGCAAGCCGCTCACGGCCCACTACGCGCACCTGCTGGTGCACGGCGCGCTGCACGCGCAGGGCTACGACCACGAGACGAGCGACGAGGACGCGGCCGAAATGGAAGCGCTCGAAGTCGACATCCTCGCGAAGCTGGGCTTCCCGAACCCGTACCAGTAAGCCGTTCGCACGATGCGCAACGCCGCGATGCTCCCGCCCGCCTACCCGCCGTCGATCGGCGACGGGCGGCTGCTGACGGAAGACGAGCTCGCGGCGTCGCTCGCGCACACGATGCGCGACTGGGACGGCCGGCAGGACCTCTGGCTGTTCGGTTATGGCTCGCTGATCTGGAACCCGGGGTTGCCGACCGTCGACGCCGTGCGCGGCAAGGTGCACGGCTACCATCGCGGGCTCTACCTGTGGTCGCGCGTGAACCGCGGCACGCCCGAACGTCCGGGCCTCGTGCTCGCGCTCGATCGCGGCGGCTCGTGCTCGGGCATCGCGTTCCGGCTCGCGGGCCCGACCGCGCAGCCGCACCTCGAGACGCTGTGGAAGCGCGAGATGCCGATGGGTTCGTACCGGCCCGCGTGGCTGCCGTGCTCGCTCGAGAACGGCGAACGCGTGAACGCGCTCGCGTTCGTGATGCGCCGCGACGTGCCGACCTATACGGGCAAGCTGTCCGACTCCGTCGTGAAGGAAGTGTTCGGCTGCGCGGCCGGCCGCTACGGCACGACGCTCGACTACGTGAGCCGCACGGTCGACGCGCTGCGCGCGAGCGGCATTCCCGATCGCGCGCTGGAAGGGCTGCTCGCGCGATGCCGGTGACGCAACGCGACGCCCGGTTTGCCGCCACGCGATGCCACACCGCCCGACCGTTCGAACGAGGACACGACCGATGAAACCGTCACACTGGTCGCGCTGCAAGGTCGCCGCGCTGCTCGTCGCCGCGAGCGTCGTGCTGTCCGGCTGCGGAATATTCGGCTGCGGCGGCGCCGCGACCAACGGCGCGGCCGCCGGCGGCTGCTCGACCGGCATGCGGTTCTGATCCACGGCCCGGCGGCGCCCGCGTGCGGCAGAATGCCGCCGTCACCGGCCGCCTCGGCCGGGTGCCTTCCCACGCCGCGCTGCCCCGCCTTTCCCGCACCCGTTTTTTGCCGCTGCTGCGCCGCCGCCCCTTTCTGAGATAGGATGGGCACGAGGACGATGCCGCGCCCGGCGCGGCCGTCCGCGAGCGGGCCCGCGCGCGAGCCGCCCACCCTGGCCGGTCGGCCGGGGTGACACGGTCGCGTCGTGCCCTTGGTGTATCCTTGCCTACTCCGTGACAGCGCGCCCCGGCATGACCCGGGCGCACCACCATGAACGATTCGTATCCCAGTCGTAAGCCAACCGACAAACCGCAAGAAAAGCGCTCGCTCCTCGAGCGCCTGACCGACTTCATCTCGCCCGAGCCCGAATCCCGCGGCGAGCTGCTGGAAATTCTCCAGGACGCGCACGAACGCAACCTGATCGACGCCGATTCGCTGTCGATGATCGAAGGCGTGTTCCAGGTATCCGACCTGTGCGCCCGCGACATCATGGTGCCGCGCGCACAGATGGACGCGATCAACATCGCCGACAAACCCGAAGATTTCATCCCGTTCGTCCTCGAAAAGGCGCACTCGCGCTACCCCGTGTTCGAGGAGAACCGCGACAACGTGATCGGCGTGCTGCTCGCGAAGGATCTGCTGCGCTTCTACGCCGAGGAAGAGTTCGATGTGCGCGGGATGCTGCGCCCGGCCGTGTTCATTCCCGAATCGAAGCGCCTGAACGTGCTGCTGCACGACTTCCGCGTGAACCGCAACCACCTCGCGATCGTCGTCGACGAATACGGCGGCGTCGCGGGCCTGATCACGATCGAGGACGTGCTCGAACAGATCGTCGGCGACATCGAGGACGAATACGACTTCGACGAGGAAGCCGGCAACATCATCGCGGGGCCGGATGGCCGCTACCGCGTGCGCGCGCTCACCGAGATCGAACAGTTCAACGAGACGTTCGGCACCGATTTCCCCGACGACGAAGTCGATACCATCGGCGGCCTGATCACCCATCATTTCGGACGCGTGCCGCACCGCGGCGAGAAGCTGCAGCTCGGCAACCTCGTGTTCGAGATCCAGCGCGGCGATGCGCGCCAGGTTCATGTGCTGCTGGTGCGCCGCAACCCGCTCGCCAGCCGTCGCGCCGAAACCTCGCACGAGGACTGACCGTCCCGCGCCAGCCGCGCCTCCTTCAACCGCTCGCCCACTTCCGCTTCACATGGACGATCCGATCCCGTCCCGCCCGACTGGCGGCCTTCTCGCGCCGGCACCCGGCCGCGCGCTGCCGCGCTGGCACTACCCGGCCGCGCTGCTCGCCGGCGCGGCCAATACGCTCAGCTTCGCACCGACGCCGCACGGCGGCTGGCTGCAGCTCGTCGTATTCGTCTGGTTTTTCGCGCAACTGACGCGCACGTCGAGCTGGCGCGGCGCCGCGCTCACGGGCGGCGCGTTCGGCTTCGGCAACTTCATCAGCGGCGTCTGGTGGCTCTACATCAGCATGCACGTGTACGGCGAGATGGCCGCGCCGCTCGCGGGCGGCGCGCTCGTGCTGTTCTCGCTGTACCTGTCGCTGTACCCGGCGTTCTCGGCCGGGCTGTGGTCGTTCTGCGCGGGCCATGCGTGGCATCGCCGCGCGCCCGACCCGCGGCCGTTCTCGCCGACCTGGCACGGCGCGTTCGCGTTCGCGAGCGCATGGGCCCTCGGCGAATGGCTGCGCGGCACGCTGTTCACCGGCTTTCCGTGGCTCGCGAGCGGCTACCCGCAGGTCGACGGCCCGTTCGCGGGCTTCGCGCCGGTCGTCGGCGTGTACGGGATCGCGTGGGTGCTCGCGCTGTTCGCCGCGCTGGTCGTGCAGGCGCTCGCCGCCGCGCGCCCGTCGCCCGCGCGTGAAAGCAGCGCGGGCGGCAACGCGCGCGTGCGCATCGCCGCGCCGGCCGGCGTCGCCGTCGCGCTCGTCGCGGCCGGCCTCGGGCTGTCGCAGGTCACGTGGACTGTGCCCGCGAACGCGCCGCTCACCGTGCGGCTGCTGCAGGGCAACGTGAAGCAGGACATCAAGTTCGAGCAGGAAGGCATCGACGCGGCGATCAAGATGTACCAGCAGATGATCGTCGAGAAGCCGGCCGACCTGATCGTCACGCCCGAGACCGCGATCGCGGTGATGATCCAGGAATTGCCCGAGCCGTTCGCCGTCGCGATCCGCAAGTTCAGCGACACGACGGGCTCGGCCGTGCTGTTCGGCGCGGTCGGCGCGTCGGTGACCGAGGAAGGCCGCTACGTCGACTATACGAACAGCCTGTACGGCGTGACGCCGAACTCGCGCGACATCTATCACTACGACAAGCACCACCTCGTGCCCTTCGGCGAATTCATCCCGTGGGGCTTCCGGTGGTTCGTCGACCTGATGAAGATGCCGCTCGGCGACTTCGCGCGCGGCGCGCCGGTGCAGAAGCCGTTCCTCGTGCACAACCAGCCCGTGATGGCCGACATCTGCTACGAGGATCTGTTCGGCGAGGAAATCGCCGCAACGATCCGCGACAATCCGCAGCCGCCGGGCGTGCTCGTCAACGTGACGAACCTCGCATGGTTCGGCGACACGATCGCGCTCGACCAGCACCTGCAGATCGCACGGATGCGCTCGCTCGAAACGGGCCGGCCGATGCTGCGCTCGACCAACACCGGCATGACGGCCGCGATCGACGCGCACGGGCGCGTGCTCGGCCAGCTGAAGCCGTTCACGATCGGCTCGCTCGACGTGCGGATCGAAGGCACGAGCGGCTTCACGCCATACGTGACGAGCGGCAACAACATCGTGCTCGCGGTGTCGTTCGTGCTGCTCGCGTTCGGCTTCACGTTCGGGCCGGGGCTGCGCCGGCGCAACGGCCGGAAGAACGGCAACGACCGGCAGGCATGACGCAATAGGGCCTGTTCACGCTAATAACGGGCTTGCGAACGTGCGTTGCCGGCCGTCCCCCAAGGGGACAAGCGACGCACGACGCCGCAATGCAGCCGGCAGCGCACGTTCCCCTGTTTGGAAAAAATCATTCGTGGGGCTGGCCACCAGAAGAGCCGATCGCTGCGCGACGCGGCCCGCGGCCGCAAAGCGGTCGGCCGCTCAGGCCTGGCGGGCCGATCGATCCGATTGTGCCGGCTGCACGGCCAGGTTCCGCAGATCGCGGCTCACTTCCTCCATCACCGGTTCCCACGCGCCGAACGTCCGCTGCCGGTACAGCGTCGCGGTCGGATACCACGGGCTGTCCTGGCGTTCGAGCAGCCACGGCCAGTGCGGATTCACGTCGAGCAGCACCCAGGTGCGCGCACCGAGCGCGCCCGACAGATGCGCGACCGACGTGCACACGGTGATCACGAGATCCAGCGCGCCGATGAACGCGGCCGTATCGTCGAAGCTTTTCAGTTCGGCCGTGAAGTCGTCGATCGCGAAGCCGGCCGCACGCGCCGCCGCGACATCCGCGTTCGCGCCCGGCTGCAGCGAATAAAACGCGACGCCGTCGATCCCGCGGAACGCGTCGGCATAACGCTCGAGCCCGACGCGCCGGAACGGATTGCGCTGGTGGCCCGCACTGCCCGTCCACACGAGCCCGACCTTCAGCCGGCGGTCGCCCGCGAGCCGCGCGCGCCACGCATCGCGCGCATCCGGATCGGCCCGCAGGTACGGCACCGACGACGCGAGCGTCGACGCTTCCATGCCGAGCATCAGCGGCAGGCCGATCAGCGGCACTTCGTAATCGAATGCCGGCAGCGCGTCGACGCCACCGCCCGCACCGAACGCATCCGCGTGCGCACCCAGGCTGCGCTGCATCAGCGTACCCACCTGCGGGAACGTATTCCACGCGAGCCGGCCGCCCTCGCGATGCACGCGCTCGGCGAGCGGCGTGACGAAGCGGCAGAACTGCAGCACGTCGCCGAGCCCCTGCTCGCCCCACACGAGCAGCGTCTTGCCCGCGAGCGGCTCGCCCTGCCAGCGCGGGCCCGGCAGCGCCGGCCGGCGGCCGCGCAGCTCGCCCGCGCCGTCCCAGCGCGCCTCGTGGCCGCGCCAGCCGGCCGCGTGGTTGCCGCGCACGAGCTGGATGATCGCGAGGTTGAAACGGAACGACGCGTCGTCGGGCGCCAGCTCGCACGCGCGCGCCGCGTAACGCTCGGCGTCGTCCCAGCGCTGCGCCTCCTTCATCGCCATCGCGACGTTGTTCATCGCGAGCGCGTTGTCGGGCGCGAGGTCGGCGAGCCGTGCGGCGCATGCGAGCGCGCCGTCGAGGTCGTGCGTCGCGAGCCGCGCGACGACGAGGTTGATCCACGCCTGCACGTCGCGCGAGTCCGCATTCACGGCCGCGTCGAGCAGCGCGATTTCCTCCGTGCGATCACCGCCCGACAACCGCAGCGCGATCGCGAGGTTGTTGCGCAGCGACGGCCAGCCGGCATCGGCGGCGAGCGCCGCGCGGTACGGCGCGACCGCGTCCGCGTGACGGCCGGCCATCTGCAGCGTATAGCCGTGATTGAAGTGCGCGGCCGCACCCGGCCGCACGCGCGCCGCGCATTCGGCAAGCGCGAGCGCGTCGGCCGTGCGCTGCCGCGCGACGAGCGCCGCCGTGAGTTGCGCGAGCGCATCGGCGTCGACCGCATGCAGATGGGCGGCGGCGGCGAGCCACAGATCGTGCGCGGCGCGCTCGCCGCGCGCCTGCGCATCGGCGGCCCGCCCGAGCAGCGCGAGGAACGGCGGAAGCAGCGGAATGAGGATGTCGTTCGGGTCGTCCATGCGATCGGAACCTGCAAGCGGTGACGCGGCACGCGTCGCGCGAGCCGCAATACGCGCATCTTAACGCCCGCGCGAAGCGTCGCGGCACGCGCGTCGCGCCGGGCCGTATGCGCCTGCGCGGAGCGCACGGGGCCACGCTCGCACAGGCCGCAGGAAGCGGGCCGGCGGCGCCCTTGCCTGTGTTCCGGCCGCATCCGGTCGCCGATCCGGTAAAATTACGCGTTTCAGCACACTAACAAGCCGCGCCGCCGCGCGAGCCGACCCTCGGGGCCCCGCCCGGAGCACGGCCCGCAACGGAGCGCCAGCGCCACGAAGGCTCTTCATGCTTACGTTTCAGCAAATCATCCTGACGCTGCAGTCCTACTGGGACAAGCAGGGTTGCGCCCTGCTCCAGCCCATCGACATGGAAGTCGGCGCGGGCACGTCGCACGTCCACACGTTCCTGCGCGCGGTCGGCCCCGAGCCGTGGCGCGCCGCGTACGTGCAGCCGTCGCGCCGCCCGAAGGACGGCCGCTACGGCGAGAACCCGAACCGCCTGCAGCACTACTACCAGTACCAGGTCGTGCTCAAGCCGGCGCCGGAGAACATCCTCGACCTGTACCTCGGCTCGCTCGAAGCGCTCGGCTTCGACCTGCAGCAGAACGACGTGCGCTTCGTCGAGGACGACTGGGAAAACCCGACGCTCGGCGCATGGGGCCTCGGCTGGGAAGTGTGGCTGAACGGGATGGAAGTCACGCAGTTCACGTATTTCCAGGAGGTCGGCGGCCTCGAATGCAAGCCCGTGCTCGGCGAGATCACGTACGGCCTCGAGCGCCTCGCGATGTACCTGCAGAAGGTCGAGAACGTGTACGACCTCGTGTGGACCGAGTGGGAAGAGCAAGGCCCGAACGGCCTCGAGCTGCGCCGCCTGTCGTATGGCGACGTCTACCACCAGAACGAGGTCGAGCAGTCGACCTACAACTTCGAGCACGCGAACGTCGACCTGCTGTTCACGTTCTTCAACAGCTACGAAGCGGAAGCGAAGAAGATGATCGACGCGCAGCTCGCGCTGCCCGCGTACGAGCTCGTGCTGAAGGCCGGCCACACGTTCAACCTGCTCGATGCCCGCGGCGCGATCTCGGTGACCGAGCGCGCGGCGTACATCGGCCGCATCCGCGCGCTGTCGCGTCTCGTCGCGCAGGCTTATTACGACTCGCGCGAGAAGCTCGGCTTCCCGATGCTCGGCAACCCGCCGGGCGTGCCGGGCCTCACCACCGACGCCCAGGACGCCGCGCAGCCGGCATGGGTGCCGCCGCTCAAGGTCGAACGCAAGATCGACCAAGACTGACGAGACGAGATTTCTTCCAAACATGACGCACAATCATCCCGCTCCCCTGCTCGTCGAACTGCTGACCGAAGAGTTGCCGCCGAATGCCCTCGCGCGCCTCGGCGACGCATTCGCCGAAGGTCTCGCGCAACGCCTCGCGGCGCGCGACCTCGTCGAAGGCGAACTCGTGTTCGAACGCTACGCCACGCCGCGCCGCCTTGCCGTCGTCGTGCAGAACGTGCGCGCCGTCGCGCCTGAAAAACAGGTCCGCGAAAAGGTCCTGCCCGTGTCGGTCGCGCTCGACGCCGAAGGCAAGCCGACGGCCCCGCTCGCGAAGAAGCTCGCGGCGCTCGGCCACCCGAACCTGTCGATCGCCGATCTCGAGCGCGCGCAGGACGGCAAGGCCGAAGCGCTCTTCGTCAACTATTCGGCAGCCGGCGCGACGCTCGCCGACGGCCTGCAGGCCGCGCTCGACGAAACGCTCGCGAAGCTGCCGATCCCGAAGTTCATGACCTATCAGCGCCCGGACGGCACCGATGTGAAGTTCGTGCGCCCCGTGCATCGCCTGACGGTGCTGCACGACGATCGCATCGTGCCCGTCACCGCGTTCGGCATCGACGCAGGCGACACCACGCTCGGCCACCGCTTCCTGTCCGACGGCCTCGTCGCGATCCAGCATGCGCGCGCCTACGCCGACACGCTGCGCGACAAGGGCCGCGTGATCGCGCACTTCGCCGACCGCCGCGAAACGATCCGCACGCAACTGAACGAGCACGCGAACGGCGACACGGTCGTGATGCCCGAATCGCTGCTCGACGAAGTGACGTCGCTGGTCGAATGGCCGGTCGTCTACCCGTGCCGCTTCGAGGACGAATTCCTGCAGGTGCCGCAGGAATGCCTGATCCTCACGATGCAGACGAACCAGAAGTATTTCGCGCTGACCGACGTCGGCGGCAAGCTGCGCTCGCGCTTCCTGATCGTGTCGAACATCGAGACCAAGACGCCGGGCGAGATCATCGAAGGCAACGAGCGCGTCGTGCGCCCGCGCCTCGCCGATGCGAAGTTCTTCTTCGAGCAGGACAAGAAGAAGCCGCTCGCCGACCGCGTGCCGCTGCTCGCGAACGTCGTCTATCACAACAAGCTCGGCTCGGCGCTCGCGCGCGTCGAGCGCCTCGAGGCGCTGGCCGGCGAGATCGCGCCCGCGATCGGCGCCGACGCCGCGCACGCGAAGCGCGCCGCGCGCCTCGCGAAGGCCGACCTGCTGACCGACATGGTCGGCGAATTCCCGGAACTGCAGGGCACGATGGGCACGTACTATGCGCGCCACGACGGCGAAGCCGACGACGTCGCGCTCGCGTGCGCCGAGCACTACCAGCCGCGCTTCTCCGGCGACGCGCTGCCGACCACGCCCGTATCGACCGCCGTCGCGCTCGCCGACAAGCTCGAGACGATCGTCGGCATCTGGGGCATCGGCCTCGCGCCGACCGGCGAGAAGGATCCGTTCGCGCTGCGCCGCCACGCGCTCGGCGTGCTGCGCCTGCTGCTCGAGAAGCAGTTGCCGCTCGATCTCGTGTCGCTGCTGCGCACGGCCCACGCGCGCTTCGAAGGCGTGCCGGGCGTCGCCGAATCGACCGATGCAATCTTCGCGTTCTTCATGGATCGCCTGCGCGGCCTGCTGCGCGAGCGCGGCTATTCGGCCGGCGAGGTCGACGCGGTGCTGAGCCTGAACCCGACGCGCGTCGACGATCTCGTCGCGCGCCTCGACGCGGTGCGCGAATTCACGCACCTCGTGGAAGCCGAAGCGCTCGCGGCCGCGAACAAGCGGATCTCGAACATCCTGAAGAAGTCGGAAGGCGGCGCGAACGGCGCGGTGCAGCCGGCGCTGCTCGTCGAAGCTGCCGAGAAGGCGCTGCACGAACAGCTCGCGGCCGTGACGCCGCACGTGCAGTCGCAGCTCGAGGCGCATGCGTACACGGGCGCGCTGTCGGCGCTCGCCGCGCTGCGCGCGCCGGTCGACACGTTCTTCAACGACGTGATGGTCAACGCGGAAGATCCCGCGCTGCGAGCGAACCGCCTCGCACTGCTGTCGGCGCTGCACCAGCAGATGAACTGCGTCGCCGACATCTCGAAGCTCGCCGCATAAGGGCCGCACGATGCCGACCAGCCCCAACCGAAAGCTCGTCGTCCTCGACCGGGACGGCGTGATCAACGTCGATTCGGATGCGTTCATCAAGACGCCCGACGAATGGATCGCGCTGCCCGGCAGCCTCGAGGCGATCGCCCGGCTCAACCACGCGGGCTATCGCGTGGTCGTCGCGACCAACCAGTCCGGCATCGGTCGCGGGCTGTTCGACATGGCCGCGCTCAACGAGATGCACCTGAAGATGCATCGCGCGGCGGCCGCGGTCGGCGCGCGCATCGACGCGGTGTTCTTCTGCCCGCATACGGCCGAGGATCACTGCGACTGCCGCAAGCCGAAGCCCGGCATGATGCAGATGATCGCCGAGCGCTTCGAGATCGATCCCGATCACACGCCGGCCGTCGGCGATTCGCTGCGCGACCTGCAGGCCGGTGTCGCGGTCGGCTTCCAGCCGCACCTCGTGCTGACCGGCAAGGGCAAGAAGACGCTCGCTGCCGGCAATTTGCCACCCGGCACGAAGGTCCACGACGACCTGCGCGCATTTGCGCTCGATTTCCTTTCACACGAACACGAGTGATGCGGCTGCCGCGCGCATCCTCCCTAATGCCAGACTCACGCCGATGCGCTTCGTCCGCTCCCTGCTGCTGCTGATCTACTTCATCCTGTACACGGTGCCGTACGCCACCGCGTGCTTCATCGCGTTCCCGTTCATGCGCCCCGACGCGCGCTACTGGATGGCGGCCGGCTGGTGCAAGTCGACGCTGTGGGTCGTGCGCTGGCTGAACGGCATCCGCTACCGGATCGAAGGGATGGACAACCTGCCCGACGGCCCGGCCGTGCTGCTGTCGAAGCACCAGTCCGCGTGGGAGACGCTCGCGTTTCCGGCGCTGATGCCGAAGCCGCTCTGCTACGTGTTCAAGCGCGAGCTGCTGTACGTGCCGTTCTTCGGCTGGGCGCTCGGGCTGCTGCACATGGTCAACATCAACCGCAAGGAAGGCAAGAACGCGTTCAACTCGGTGATCCGCCAGGGCAAGAAGCGGCTGTCGGAAGGCGCATGGATGATCATGTTCCCCGAAGGCACGCGCACGCCGGTCGGCAAGCAGGGCAAGTACAAGACGGGCGGCGCGCGCTTCGCGATCGAAACCGGCACGCCGGTCGTGCCGATCGCGCACAATGCAGGGCGGGTATGGCCGCGCAACTCATTCATGAAATTCCCGGGCGTCGTCACCGTGTCGATCGGCAAGCCGATCCCCGTCGACGGGCTGACGCCCGATGCATTGAACTCGCAGGTCGAAGCATGGATCGAAGCGGAAATGCGCCGCATCGATCCCGATTCGTATCGTCAGGCGGGCAATGCCGGCACGCGCGATGCCGCGCGTGTCTGAATCCCGCAGATTGCAGCCGTTGCGTACGTCAAAAAGAAGCGAACTGATGAAACAGCGTCCGCGGCCACGGCCAGCCGTCGTGGCTCTCGATCATCGCCAGATGGATCTGCCGCTCTTCGACGGGCCGGCCGCCGCACCGTCGGCGCCCGCCACGCCGCCGGCGCCGCCTGAAGCGGCGCCCGCCGCACCGCTCGATCCGGGCCCGGCGCCCGACCGCTCGCGCGTGCGCACGTTCGCACTCGACAGCCGCGTGCTCGAATACCGCCTCAAGCGCTCGGCGCGTCGCACGATCGGCTTCACGATCGACGGCAGCGGGTTGTCGATCACCGCGCCGCGCTGGGTCACGCTCACCGACATCGAGGCCGCGATCTCCGAGAAACAACGCTGGATCTTCGCGAAGCTCGCCGAGTGGAAGACGCGCACCGAGCAGCGCGCGCTGCCGCAGATCGACTGGCGCGACGGCGCGCAGCTTCCATATCTCGGCAAGACGGTGACGATCGCGCTCGGCGCGGGCGCCGTCGGGTTCGACGCCGATGCGCTGCGGCTCTCGTTGCCGCTGCCCGCGCAGGCCGACATGCAGCAGATCAAGGATCGCGTGCAGGGCTGGCTGCAGGGCGAGGCGAAGCGGATCTTCGGCGAACGCCTCGCGGTCTACGCGGAAAAGCTCGGCGTCACCTATTCGATGTACGCGCTGTCGTCGGCCGCGACGCGCTGGGGCAGTTGCTCGAGCGACGGCAAGATCCGCCTGAACTGGCGGCTGATCCATTTCCCGATGTCGATCGTCGACTACGTGGTCGCGCACGAACTGTCGCACCTGCGCGAGATGAACCACAGCCCCGCCTTCTGGCAGACCGTCGAATCGATCTTCCCCGAGTTCCGCGAAGCGCGGCACACGCTCAAGCATCACCCGCCCGAGCTGCTGCCGTCGCTGTAACGCGCGCAGTCTTCGTTTGAAAACGCAAACGGGCGATGCGGGACACCCCGCACCGCCCGTTCGCTCCGCCGCCGCGCGCATCGCGCGCCGCGGCCCCCGTTCATCCTGCGCTCAGTGCGCCTTCTTCTGGATGAACTCGATCTTGTAGCCGTCCGGATCCTCGACGAAGGCGATCACGGTCGTGCCGTGCTTCATCGGCCCGGCTTCGCGCGTGACCTTGCCGCCTTGCGCCTTGATCTTCTCGCACGCCGCGTAGGCATCCTCCACCGCCACCGCCAGGTGGCCAAAGCCGTTGCCGAGATCGTAGGACGGCGTGTCCCAGTTGTGGGTCAGCTCGATCACGGTGCCCGTGCTTTCGTCTTCGTAGCCGACGAACGCGAGCGTGAACTTGCCTTCCGGATAATCGTCGCGACGCAGCAGCTTCATGCCGAGCAATTCGGTGTAGAACTTGATCGAGCGGTCGAGATCGCCGACTCGCAGCATCGTATGCAGCAAACGCATGTCGTGTACTCCTGTGGGGACTTTCCAGAACCGGAAACTCTACCAGAGTCGGGTGAAACTCGTCGGGGACGCCTAGTCGGGGACACCTGGTCGGCGGCACCAAGCTGGGGACGCCCTGCCTGGGCGGCCGATACAAGGCGTCGATCCGATACGCGAGCACGGGTACACCGGCAGAACCGGCCGCACACTCGACGCGCCCCCTTCAGGCCGGCCGATCGGGTAACATCCTTCCACCTCGCACCAAAATCGGGCATGCGGCCCGCCGCCCGAACGCGACCACTCTCCCAACCAGCCATACTGCCGTGCGAAACCGCCGATTCGAGCGCGCCGAACGCGCCGCCCCCCCGATCTCGCTGCTGCTGCCGTATCGAATCAACGAGGCGCGCCGATGACCACGCTTGCCGCCACGCCCATGCGCCGCGCGCTCGACATGCGCGCAGTCGGCCTGATGCTGTTGCTGTGCGCGATCTGGGGCTTCCAGCAGGTCGCGATCAAGAGCACGAACGCCGCCATCGCACCGATGTTCCAGGCCGGGCTGCGCTCGGTGATCGCCGCGCTGCTGCTGTGGGGCTGGGCCCGCGCGCGCGGCACACCGCTGTTCCGCGCGGACGGCACGTTCGGCGCGGGCCTTGCGGCCGGTGCGCTGTTCGCCGGCGAATTCGTCTGCGTGTTCTTCGGGCTGACGCTGACGAGCGCGTCGCACATGGCGATCTTCCTGTACACGGCACCCTGCTTCACCGCGCTCGGCCTGCACCTGTTCGCGCCGGGCGAACGGCTGCAGCGCGTGCAGTGGGCCGGCGTCGGCCTCGCGTTTGCCGGCATCACGCTCGCGTTCGCGGACGGCTTCCTGAAACCGCGCGCGCCGGGCGCCTCCGCGCTGGCGGGGCTGGCCGGCGACGCGCTCGGCATACTCGGCGGCGCGATGTGGGCCGCGACGACGGTCGTCGTGCGCTCGACGGCGCTCGCGCGCGCAAGTGCGAGCAAGACGCTGTTCTACCAGCTCGCGGTGTCGGCGGTCGTGCTGGTCGCGCTCGCCGCGCTGTTCGGGCAGGTGTCGTTCGCGCACGTCACGCCGATCGCGGTGGCGAGCCTCGCGTACCAGTCGGTGATCGTCGCGTTCGTCAGCTACCTGTCGTGGTTCTGGCTGCTGACGCGCTACAGCGCGTCGCGGTTGTCGGTATTCACGTTCCTGTCGCCGCTGTTCGGCGTCGCGTTCGGCGTGCTGCTGCTCGGCGAATCGGTCGGCTGGCGCTTCATGTCCGCGGCCGCGCTCGTGCTGACCGGAATCGCGCTCGTCAACACGCCGCCGCGCAGGCGGGTGTGACGGCGAGCGGCAGGCGGCAGCCGCACATGCGAAGAAAGGCACAAGCACAACAAAAAAGCTGCCCCGCGGGGCAGCCTCATCGCGACATCCGTTGGTCCGGCCCGCGCCACGCGCGTTACCCGGCCTTGCGCACCGCCGCGAGCGTCTGCGCGACACCAACGTATTCGGCCACGCTCACGTCCTCCGCACGGCGCGCGAGATCGAAGCCGAGCGCATCGAAATCGATCGTCTCGCGATAGTCGCCGAGCGTATTGCGCAGCATCTTGCGGCGCTGCGAGAACGCGGCGGTGACGATTTCGCCGAGCAGCACCGGATCGACGTCCGGCAGTTCATGCGGCTCGTACGGAATCATCCGGACGATCGCCGAATCGACCTTCGGCGGCGGCTGGAACGATTCCGGCGGCACGTCGAGCATCTTTTCCATCACGTAGCGGTATTGCAGCATCACCGACAGCCGCGAAAACGCCTTCGTACCCGGCTCCGCGACCATCCGCTCGACGACTTCGTTCTGCAGCATGAAATGCTGGTCGATGACCACGTCGGCGAACGTCATCAGGTGAAACAGCAGCGGGCTGGAAATGTTGTACGGCAGGTTGCCGACGATCCGCAGCGACGGCTTGTCGCCGGGCGCCGCGAGCGAACCGAAGTCGAACGCGAGCGCGTCGCCCGCGTGCAGTTCGAGCAGCGCGCCGAAGCGCTGTTGCAGGCGCCCGATCAGGTCGCGGTCGAGCTCGACCGCGTGCAGCGGCGACTCGGGCGTCGCGAGACGCTCGATCAGCGGCCCGGTCAGCGCGCCGAGCCCGGGGCCGATCTCGACCATGCGCTGGCCGCGCGCGGGACCGATCGTCGACACGATCGAATCGATCACGCCGTGATCGACGAGGAAGTTCTGCCCGAAGCGCTTGCGCGCGAAGTGGCCTTGGTGCTGTCTGCTGTTCGACATCGACTCAGTAAAACGAAAAATACGACGAATGGGGTGAGGTCGGGCCGCGTCAGACGGCCCGGCGATGGCGCGCCATCGTGACAGCCGTATCGAGCGCGGCGACCATGCTGCCCGGATCCGCGCGGCCCGTGCCGGCCAGATCGAGTGCGGTGCCGTGATCGACCGACGTGCGGATGATCGGCAGCCCGAGCGTCACGTTGATGCCCTCGCCGAACGTCGCATACTTCAGCACGGGCAACCCCTGGTCATGGAACATCGCGAGCACGCAATCGGCATCGGCCAGATGGCGCGGCTGGAACAGCGTGTCGGCCGGATACGGGCCGCGCGCGTCGATACCCTGCGCGTTCGCGCGGGCCAGCGCCGGCGAGATCACGTCGATCTCCTCGCGGCCGAGATAACCGTTCTCGCCCGCGTGCGGGTTCAGGCCCGTCACGAGGATGCGCGGCGCGGCGAGACCGAAGTCGCGCCGCAGGTCGCGATCGACGATCGCGAGCGTCTCGACGAGCCCGTCGATCGTCAGCGCGGCCGACACGTCCTTCAGCGGCAGGTGCGTGGTCGCGAGCGCGACGCGCAGCGGCTTGGCGCCGGTGCCCGCCAGCATCATCACGACACGCGGCGTATGCGTGCGCTCGGCCAGGTATTCGGTATGGCCGGTGAACGGCACGCCCGCATCGTTGATCGTGCTCTTCTGCAGCGGCGCGGTAACGATCGCGTCGTACCGGCCTGCCAGCGCGCCGTCGATCGCCGCGTCGAGCAAGTCGAGCACGTACCGGCCGTTCGCCGCGTCCAGCTTGCCCGCCTGCACCGGAGCGGCGAGCGCGTGATGCGCGACCGACACCTGCTCGCCTGCGAGCGTTGCCGGGTTCGCGCCGACCGCCGCCGCGCGCGCGTCGAGCAGCGCCGCATCGCCGAGCACGGTGAAATGCGCATCGGGCCAGCGCTGCGCGGCATCACGCAGCGCCTGCACGGTCAGCTCCGGGCCGACGCCCGCGGGTTCGCCGGTCGTGATCGCGATCTGCAGCGCGGGCGTGGTCATGTAAAGCTCGTTCAGTTCGCCGGGCCGACGCCGCCGATCTTGAACTGCACGTACGACGAGTCGCGCAACTCGCGCAGCCAGTCGGCATATGCCTGCTCGGCCTTGCGCTGGCCGATTGCCTGACGCGCGATGTCCATCTGCTGCTGCACCGAGCCTTCCGCCTCGCGGCGGTTCAGCACCTGGATCAGGTGGTAGCCGTACTCGGTACGAATCGGCTGGCTGATCTGGCCGTCCTGCAGGTTGTTCATCGCACGCTCGAATTCCGGCACGGTTTCGCCCGGGCTGATCCAGCCGAGATCGCCGCCTTGCGACGCCGAACCGTCCTGCGAGTAGGTGCGCGCGAACTTCGCGAAATCGCCGCCGGCCTCGACCTGGTTGCGGATGTCGGCCAGTTGCTGGCGCGCCTGGCCTTCCGACTTGCCTTCACCCACGCGCAGCAGGATGTGGCGCACGTGCGTCTGGACGATCTTCGGCGCCGCGGCGGAAGCGCCCTGGCTCTGGCGGCGCTCGACGAGGCGCACGATCTCGAAGCCGTCCGGCACGCGGATCAGCGTCGGGTTGACCTGGCCCGGGCGCAGCTTCGATGCGGCGTCGACGACTTCGGCCGGCAGCGCGCTCGGTGCCTTGAAGCCGAGGTCGCCGCCCTTCTTCGCGTCGTTCGCTTCGGAGTTGTTCTTCGCGAGCCGCTCGAAATCGGCGCCCGACTTCGCTTGCTGCAGCAGCGCGTCGGCCTTCTTCTGCGCGGCTTCGATGTCGGCCTGCGGCGCGTTGGTCGGCGCCTTGATGAAGATGTGCTGGAAACGCAGGTCCTGCTGCTGCGCCGCGTTCGGCCCGCGCTGGCTCGCGATGTAGTTCGCGACTTCGGCGTCCGACACGGTGATCTTGCCGTCGACTTCGCGCTCGCGCAGCTTCGACAGCATCAGCTCGGTACGCGCATCGCTCGTGAAGATGCTCCAGGGCACGCCTTGCGACTCCAGACGCGCGCGGTACTGTTCGAGCGTCATCCCGTTCGCTTGCGCGAGACGCTGCAGCGTCGACTGCACGGTCGCGTCGTCGATGCGGATCCCGTCGTCCTTGGCCTTCTGCACCTGGATCCGCTCGAGCACCATCTGGTTCAGCACCTGCGCGCGCAACTGGTCGGCCGACGGCACCGGCGCGTTCTGCTGCTGCAGCCGGCGCGCGATCAGGCCGACGCGCTGGTCGAGTTCGCGGCCCGTGATCACGTCGTTGTTGACGACCGCGACGACTTCGTCGGCGAGTTGCGCACCGCGCGAACCGAGCGCCTGCGCCGCGGCCGGCGCGGCGGCGAGCAGCGCGGCGGACGCGGCGAGGCTGGACACGACTGCCGCGAAACGAAGGGTTTTCTTCATTGCCACTGATACTCCATTGAAATCGTGCTGACCGGTGCAGACAAGCCGGCGTTACTCGTAGTTGCTGAAGCGGGACATCGGCGGCGGCGGCGGCGGCAGCGGCGTGTAGCCCGGCACCCCGGCGCGGAATGCGGACACGAGGCCGTTGTCGACCGTCGACAGGCCCTTGAGCGTCAGTTGCATCATGACGCGCGTCGACGAGTTCTGCTGTCCCGACGAATTTATGCCGTTCGCAGCCCGCTGCACCCCGACCCCGAGCGCCCAGCAATCCGCGTCGTATTGTAAGCCGAGCAGACCGTCGACCACGCGATCGCCGGCAAGATCGTAGTTGAAACGGCCGATCGCATACAGGCGGCGCGTGAGCGGCCATTGCGCGGACACCAGGAACTGGTTGATCGGCTGGTTGTCGAGCGTCGTGTTCGAGCGCGTATAGCGGTAGCCGACGTTGATCACGCGGCGCTCGCCCGGGCTGTAGCCGAAACCGATGCTCGACTTCACGAGCTGGTTGTTGTTCTGGTTGTACTGGAACGCAGTTTCCGACATGAAGCCCGAGCCGAGCTTCAGCGCGGCGCCGACGATCAGGTCCGAGTGGCGCGCCTGCACCGCGGTCTGCCCGGAATTCAGCGTGACGCGCTGATCGGCGAAGTAGTACTGCTGCGCGATCACGAAGCGCGCACGCTCGTCGCCGGTGCGCGGATCGATGAAACGCGACGTGAGGCCGGCCGTGATCCGGTTCGCATCGGCGATCCGGTCGTTGCCGACGAACGTGTTCGGCTGGTAGATCTCCGCGAGGCCGAAGTCCGATTCCGCGGTGTCGAACAGCGGCGCGTTCGACTGGTCGCGATACGGCGTGTACACGTAGTACAGGCGCGGCTCGAGGGTCTGGATGAAGTCCTGCCCGAACAGGCGCACCGAGCGGTCGAAGATCAGGCCCGAGTCGAAGGTCACGGTCGGGATCGACTCGGTGAAGCGCTTCGGATTGTTCGGCGTGCTCGACGACAGGTGGTTCAGGTCGTACGACGCGAAGTGGTACTGGACCTTCGGCACGACGAAGTAGCCGGGGCCGTACACGCCGTACGCGATGTACGGGTTGAAGACGATCCGGTCGCCTTCGGTCGCATCGCCCGTCGTGATGCGGAACCGCGAATAGTCGGCTTCCGCACCGAAGTCGAAGCCGCCGACGTTGTACTTCGTGTACTTCACGTTCAACTGCGGCTCGCGGCTGTACGGCGCGATCGACGGCGGCAGCGTCTGCCAGTGCTGGTAACGTGCAAGCACCGACCACGGGCCGTTGTTGTACGTGAGGCCGGCTTCCTGCTGGTACAGCGTCTGCGTCCCGTTGATGAACTGGTTCATCGAACCGAGATCTTCGGGATAGGTGTTGTCGGAGACCTTGTTGTAGTAGACGTAGCCGCCGAAGCCGCCGCCGAAGTTCTGCTGGTGCTGCCAGTAGATCGCGTAGCGGTTGCGGTGTGCGAGCCGGTCATCCGGCAGGTAATTGGCCGTAAACGTGCCCGAATACGACGGCGACAGGTAGCGGAACGTCGCTTCGGCCATCACGCCGCGCCGCGAGATGATGCGCGGCGTGAGCGTCAGGTCGCGGTTCGGCGCGATGTTGAAGTAGTACGGCAGCGTCAGCTCGAAGCCGTTGTTCGAGTTCATCGAGAACGTCGGCGGCAGCAGGCCGCTGCGCCGCTCGCCCGACAGCGGGAACGTCAGCCACGGGCTCGCGAAGATCGGCACGCCCTGGAAGAACAGCACGCCGTTGCGCGCGGTGCCTTCGTCGGCGCCCGTATCGAAGTCGAAGCGGCTGCCCTTGATGTACCACGCGGGATTCGTCGAGCACTGGCACGCCGTGTACGTGCCGTTGACGAACACCGAGCGCTCGTTGTCGACCATGTCGACGCGCTCCGCGCTGCCCGACCCGCCCGTCATGTTGAAGTGGTACTTCGGCGCCGTCATGAAGCCCTGGTTCGCCTCGATCTTCAGATGCGCCTCGGGGCCCGCGAACGACGTGCCGCCATTGATTACCCTGACCTGGCCGTACGCATCGGCCATGTCGGTATCCTGATCGTAGTGGATCGCGTCGGCCTTCACGACGGCGTCGCCGCGCCGCAGTTCGGCCGAACCCTTCGCGGCCAGATCCTGGTCGGCCGTGCCGCTCGTGTGGTCGGCGATCACGAAGGCAGCGGGCTTCGAGCCGTCCTTCAGCGGATGATCCTCGAGCTGGGGTGCGAGACGCAGATCCCACGGCGAGTCGAGCGGCTGCGGCTGCGCAGCCGCGCCCGACAGCTGCGCGTACGACACGGCCGGCACGAGGCCGGGCACGGCCAGGAGCGCGAGCGCGAGCCGCCGTTTGCGCGGCGCCCCGTCACCGGGGAAAACATTCGGGAATAGCGGTTTGGGCGGCATCTATCGTTTGGCGAATCGCCCCTTGTCAACCGCGCCTGCACGGCACACTCGCGCACGGCGGGCCGCGCCGTCGAACCGCGACTGCGGCTGAGCGCAAACCGGGGAGGCGATCGGGCGGACGGCGCGACAGGCCGCGGGCCTGTACGGCGGAAGCTGACGCGGGGCGCGTCAAAAAAGTCGTGGGGTATTATATGGCAAGACGTTCTCCCCTCCTCCGAGTTTCATGACGCCGCCATCCGCCGCATCCCAGCCCGACGCCCGCCTCGAAGCACTTGCCGCGTGGCTGCACCCGCTCGCCGGGCGCTACGCCCTTGACCTGTCGACCCTCGCGCCTGCGTCGTCCGACGCCAGTTTCCGCCGTTATTTCCGTGTCGCGTCGGCCACGAGCGCCGGCGGCACGCTGATCGCCGTCGACGCGCCGCCGCCCGAGAAGTGCCGCGAATTCGTCCAGGTCGCGCAGTTGCTCGCCGCGGCCGGCGATCACGTTCCGGACATCCTGGCCCACGATTTCGATGCGGGCTTCATGCTCGTGACGGACCTCGGCCGCACATCGTACATCTCGGTGCTCGATCCCGCCGACCCGGCCGCCGCGCGACCGCTGATGCGCGACGCGCTCGACGCGCTGATCCGCTTCCAGCTCACGTCGAAGCCCGACGTGCTGCCGCCGTTCGACGAAGCGTTCCTGCGCCGCGAAATGGAGCTGCTGCCCGAATGGTTCGTCGGCCGCCACCTCGGCAAGCCCGTCACCGACGCGATGCGCGGCACGCTCGACCGCACCTTCGCGCTGCTGGTCGCCAGCGCGCACGCACAGCCGCAGGGTTTCATGCTGCGCGACTTCATGCCGCGCAACCTGATGGTCTGCGAGCCGAATCCGGGCGTGCTCGATTTCCAGGACGCCGTCTACGGGCCGCTGACATACGACGTCGTGTCGTTGCTGCGCGACGCATTCATCAGCTGGGACGAGGAGTTCGAGCTCGACTGCTTCGCGTATTACTGGGAAAAGGCGAAAAAGGCCGGCCTGCCGGTCGATCCGGATTTCGGCGAGTTCTACCGCCAGCTCGAATGGATGGGGCTGCAGCGCCATATCAAGATCCTCGGCCTGTTCGCGCGCATCGATTACCGCGACGGCAAGCCGCACTACCTGAACGACCTGCCGCGCTTCCTTGCGTATGCGCGCAAGGTCGCGCTGCGCTACCGCCCGCTCGTGCCGTTCGCGAAGCTGCTCGACGAACTCGAGGGCAATGCGCCGGCCGACGTGGGCTATACGTTCTGACTGTCCTGAAACCCGGCCGAACATGAGCGACACCCTGACCACGGCGATGATCTTCGCCGCCGGGCGCGGCGAACGGATGCGCCCGCTGACCGACACCCGCCCGAAGCCGCTGCTCGAAGCGGGCGGCAAGCCGCTGATCGTCTGGCAGATCGAAGCGCTCGCGCGCGCGGGCATCGAGACGATTGTGATCAACCATGCGTGGCTCGGCGAACGGATCGAGGCCGCGCTCGGCGACGGTTCGCGCTGGGGTGTGCGGCTCGCGTATTCGGCCGAGGGCGAAGCGCTGGAGACCGCCGGCGGCATCGCGCAGGCGCTGCCGCTACTGGAACACGACGGGCGGTCGACGGTGTTCGTCGCGGTGGCCGGCGACGTGTTCGCCGAGTTCGATTACTTGAAGCTCGCCGCCCCTGCCTCGCGCATGGCGGCGCTCGACGCGCCCGCGATGCATCTCGTGATGGTGCCGAATCCGCCGTTCCATCCGGCCGGCGACTTCGTGCTCGGTGGCGACGGGCGCCTGTCGCTCGACGGCGGCGAGCGCGTCACGTTCGGCAGCATCGGCCTGTACGACACGCGGATGTTCCGCGATCTCGCACCCGGCACGCGACGCGCACTGACGCCGTACTTCCGCGCGACGATCGAAGCCGGCCGCGCGAGCGGCGAACTGTACGAAGGCATCTGGGAGAACGTCGGCACGCCCGCGCAGCTCGGCGAGCTCGACGCGCGGCTGCGCGCCGCGGGCTGACCGGACGACGGACTAGCGACGCGGCGCCGCGTCGTGCCGCTACGCTGCCCGCGCGCCCTTCCGGCATACCGCCCCGCGTTCCCGCTGCGCGCCACCGCGCGCAGCATCGCCGCTCATACGGCCTCGGCCTCTTCCCCGCCCGCCGCCGCGCGCTGCTGCTGCAGCGCCCACATCTGCGCATACAGCCCGTCCGCGCGCACGAGTTCGTCGTGCGTGCCGCGCTCGACGATCCGTCCGTGATCCATCACGAGGATCTGCTGCGCGTGCACGACCGTCGACAGCCGGTGCGCGATCACGAGCGTCGTGCGATGCCGCGCGATCTGGTCGAGCTCGTGCTGGATCGCGCGTTCCGAGCGCGAATCGAGCGCCGACGTCGCTTCGTCGAACAGCAGGACGGGCGGATCCTTCAGCAGCGTGCGCGCGATCGCGACGCGCTGCTTCTCGCCGCCCGACAGCTTCAGCCCGCGCTCGCCGACCGGCGTGTCATAGCCCTTCGGCAAGCTCTCGATGAAATCGTGGATGTGCGCGGCGCGCGCGGCCGCGACCACCTCGTCGCGGGTCGCGGTCGGCCGGCCGTACGCGATGTTGTAGTAGATCGAGTCGTTGAACAGCACGGTGTCCTGCGGCACGATCCCGATCGACGCGCGCAGCGAATCCTGCGTGACGTCGCGGATGTCCTGGCCGTCGATCCGGATCGCGCCGCCCGCCTGCCGGTCGAGATCGTAGAAGCGGAACAGCAGGCGCGACAGCGTCGACTTCCCGGAACCGCTGTGACCGACCACCGCGGTCGTCGTGCCCGCGTCGATCGTAAACGTCACGTCGTGCAGGATCGACCGCGCCGGCTCGTAAGAGAAGTTCACGTGCTCGAAGCGCACCTGCGCGCCGGCCACCGCGAGCGGCCGTGCATCGGGCAAATCCGCGACTTCCTTCGCGGCCGACAGCAGCCCGAACATCCGGTCCATGTCGGTGAGGCTCTGCTTCAGCTCGCGATAGACGACGCCGAGAAAGTTCAGCGGAATGTAGAGCTGCAGCATGAACGTGTTGATCAGCACGAGATCGCCGAGCGTCAGCTTGCCCGCGAGCACGCCCTGCGTCGCGCGCCACAGGATGAACACGAGCCCCGTGCCGATGATCGCCTGCTGGCCGAAGTTCAGCACCGACAACGAGTTCTGCGAGCGGATCGCCGCCTTGCGGTAGCGCTTCAGGTTCTCGTCGTAGCGCTGCGCTTCCCACTCCTCGTTGCCGAAGTACTTCACCGTCTCGTAGTTGATCAGCGAATCGATCGCCCGCGAGTTCGCGCGCGAATCGAGTTCGTTCATCGTGCGGCGAAAGTGCGTGCGCCAGTTGGTGACCTTCACGGTGAACACGATGTACGTGACCAGCGCCGCGAACGTCACGTACGCGTAATAGGCCTCGTACTTGACCACGAAGAAGCCGAGCACGAGCCCGACCTCGACGAGCGTCGGCAGGATGCTGTACAGCGAATACGAAATCAGCTGCTGGATGCCGCGCGTGCCGCGTTCGATGTCGCGCGACATGCCGCCCGTCTGGCGCTCCAGGTGAAACCGCAGCGACAGCCCGTGCAGGTGCCGGAACACCTGCAGCGCGAGCTGGCGCACCGCGCTCTCGGTGACCTTCGAGAACAGGATCTCGCGCAGCTCGGTAAACAGCGACGTCGACAGCCGCACGAACGCATACGCGACGACCAGCAGGCCGACGCCGCCCGCGAGCACGATGCCGGCCGACTGCTCGGCGCGGCCGAGCGCGGTGATCTGCTGCACGTAGGACAGGTGGTCGACGATGCGCTTCATCACGACCGGCACGCCGAGGTTCGCGACCTTCGCGCCGATCAGGCAGCCGAGCGCGAGCGCGACGCGCCATTTGTAGGTGCTCAGGTACGGCAGCAGCGACCGGATGGTCTGCCAGTCGTTGCGGGGCCCGGTCGAAGCCGGCGCGGGCTCGCCGGAAGCAGGAAATCGGCGCATGGGGGAAGGATCGGCGGCGGTGCCGGACGCTTTCATCGGCGGCCGGCTCGCCCGCTTTCTCGTACAATTTGCGAACGTTGTATTGTCGCAGAAGCCGCTTCGCGCCGCTGCCGGCGCCCTTGCCGGCCAGCCTGCGCGCGGCGGCGAATTCATTACAGGATGAAAGCCTCCGCCATGACCGATTCGACCCTCGAACTTCCGCAAAAGCAGCCCGCGCTGCGCGTCGTCCCGCAACCGCACGATGCGAACGTCCACGGCGACGTGTTCGGCGGCTGGATCATGTCGCAGGTAGACATTGCCGGTTCGATCCCCGCGAGCCAGCGCGCGAACGGCCGCGTCGCGACGGTCGCGGTCAACTCGTTCGTGTTCAAGCAGCCCGTGTTCGTCGGCGATCTTCTGAGCTTCTACGCGACCATCATGCGCACCGGCAACACGTCGATCACGGTCGACGTCGAGGTGTACGCACAGCGCATGCGCCTGATGGGCGAAATCGTGAAGGTTACCGAAGCGACGCTCACGTACGTCGCGACCGGCCAGGACCGCAAGCCGCGGCAACTGCCGCCGCTCTGACGCCCTGACGGACCAGCGCCGCGCTGCGGCGCGGCACGCGGCCCGTCAGTGCGTGGCCGTCAGCCCGAACTCCCGCATCGCGGGCAGGAAATCGTGATTCAGCTTCGGCTTGCGCGACAGCTTCACCAGCACATAGCGCTGGAACGGCGCGAGCCGCTGCCACTGCGCGAGCGCGGGCGCGCACAACCCGGCCAGCGCGCTCTGCTGCACGAGCGACTCCGGCACCGTGTCGGTGGCGCGCCAGGTCGGCTGCTCGTCCGGCTGGAACCACGACGGTTCCAGATCGGCATGCGTGCGCAGCATCTCGAACAGCGCGTGATCGAAGTTGGGCTCGATCGCGGTGTCGTCGTCGGCAGGAAAGCGCGCGAGCAGCTTGCGGTCCTCGAGCGGCAGCAACTGCCATTGCTCGAGCGAAATCCGCAAACCGAAGCGGTCGAGGTTGAAACGCACGATCATCGGGATGTACGTGAAATTTTCCGACGAATCGTGTTCGAAGTTGAATAGCAACGGAGCGTCGCTGAGTCCCATGGTCGTTACCTGACGTGGCGGATGCCGGCGCGGCCGGCCTGCCTGAGGTATTTTAGAACCTCTGCGCGCGGGCGGCGGACACGATTGTCGCCGGCCGCGCCTCGAATCAACGGGAGTGCTCGTGAATCCAACCGAATCCGACGAACTGCGCGACCAACTGCGCGCCGAACCGCGCGGCGCGATAGAGCTGTCCGTGCGCCGCACGCGCGGCGGCGCCGTCGAAACCGCGCGCGACTACGTGGGCCAGGAATGGCCCGTCGCACTCGTCTTCAACGGCATCTCGCACGCGGTAATGATGTGCACGCCGTGCGACCTCGAAGCGTTCGCGGTTGGGTTCGCGATCTCGGAAGGAATCGTCGCGCGCGGCAGCGACATCAAGGACATCGAGGTGATCCTGCACGCCGACGCGCCGCTGCCGCACGCGGAAGTGCATCTGGAAGTCGTCCAGCAGGCGTTCGCCGCGCTGAAGGACCGGCGCCGCGCGCTCGCGGGGCGCACCGGCTGCGGCGTATGCGGAATCGAAAGCATCGACCTGCTCGACCTCGCGCCCGAACGCGTACCCGACACGGGCTTCCTCGCGCGCCTCGCGCCCGACGCGCTGGCGCGCGCGGCGCATGCGCTGCCGGCCCACCAGGCGCTCACGCAGCTTACGGGCGGCCTGCATGCGGCCGCGTGGTGCGATGCAACAGGCGCGATCCGGATCGCGTTCGAGGACGTCGGCCGCCACAACGCGCTGGACAAGCTGATCGGCTCGCTCGTGCTGTCGCGCGCCGACGCGACCGACGGCTTCGTGTTCCTGTCGAGCCGCGCGAGCTACGAGCTCGTGCGCAAGGCCGCACGGGTCGGCATCCCGATGGTCGCGACCATCTCCGCGCCGTCGTCGCTCGCGATCGAGATCGCGAAGGCGGCCGGCCTGCGGCTCGTCAGCTTCTGCCGCGAAACCGGCCACGTGGATTACGGCACCGCGTGAGCGCTCGCGGCAGGCGCCTTGCCCGCCGGTTCGGGAACCGCGCCCGGCAGTTCGTCCGCGGCGGCCGGCGGAAGCGCGTCGCATGCCGCGTCGCTCGTCCGGTTTCCGAGGTAGTCCGTCCAGAGCTTGCGGTCGGTGTCGTAGAGCTTGCAGCGCCGGGCCGTGTCGAAATACCAGCGCCAGCTGAAGCGCTGCACGACGATCCGCCCGGGCAGCATGTCCTCCAGTTTTGCCTGCGCGGGCTTGAGCCGGTACAGCGGCACGCTCATGTCGACGTGATGCGCCGTGTGCTCCATGATGTGGTGCAGCAGGCCGCCGATACCGAACGGGAACGTCAGGTGCAGCGTGGTCGACACGAACGGCGCGGCATTCGACCATTCCGCGCGGTTCACATGCCACGCGATGCGCGGATCGGTGTGGTGGACATACACGACGAAGCCGATCATCGAGCACCAGAACAGGAACGGCACGAGCACGGCGGTTGCGAGCAGCAGCGCGATGGGCTGCCGTGTCGCGATCGCCACCCAGACGACGGCGGCGATCCACACGGCCGCGAAGCCCGTCACCAGCAGGCAGTCGCGCCGGAACACGGGCCGCGACGTGCCGATATAGGTCCTGGTCGGGAAATACATCCGCAGCCACCAGATCTCGACGAGATAATAAAGTCCCGGCGCCCAGCCGCTTCGATAGACGCGATCCAGCAAGCGGCGCGCCGGCGACAGCGCGGCGTATTCCGCCGGGGTATGGGGCGCCCACACGAAGTCGAAGCCCTTCAGGTTCGTATAACCGTGGTGCACGACGTTGTGCCCGACTTCCCACAGGCTGTATGGCGTCAGCGACGGCAGGAATGCGATGCGGCCGAGCCAGCGGTTCAGCCGGCGATCGGGCGTCAGGCTCTGGTGGCACGCGTCGTGCCCGATGATGAAGAGCCGCCCGGTGACGAAGCCGGCGGCCATCCCGCAGACGATCTTGCCGACGATCGACGGAATCAGCAGCGCGCCGGCGAACGCCGCGAACAGCAACAGGTAGTCGAGCACGAGCAGCGCGATCGGGCGCACGATCTCGCGCGTGGCGAACGGCACGAGCCACGCGCGGATGACCTTGCGATGCGGGATCGGCGCGTCGGCACGAACCGGTGTCTGGGAATCGTTGTTGATCATGATGCGCAAAGGCGCGCGAACCGCACGCCCGAAAGGAAAAAAGCCGTGCGACGGGCACGGCGCGGAAGGGCGGACCGAACCACGGCCCGGGCCGGTTAACGCGACATCATGTTCATGCTGACGTTGTGCATCACCCACAGCGTCCCGAAGATCAGGATCAGCGCGGTGAGCACCGTGTAGCTGAACGCCATCACGTTCCAGCGCTGGCTGGACGACGTGTTCATGTGCAGGAAGCAGACGAGGTGCACGAGAATCTGCGCGAACGCGAGCACCGCGAGCGCGATGAGCGCTGCCCTCGGCGCCAGCACGCCGCCCGTCACGAGGCCGAACGACGCGGCCGTCAGCAGCACCGACAGCACGAAACCGACGATGTAGCCGCCGGCCGTGCCGTGCGCTTCATCGTGGTGGATGAGTTCCGAATGAGCCATTTAGATCACGCCCGCGAGATAGACGAAGGAGAACACGCAGATCCAGACGATGTCGAGGAAGTGCCAGAAGAGGCTCAGGCAGGTGAGGCGCCGGAAGTCGCGTTCCGTCATGCCGGGGCCACGAGCGATCTGCACCACGAGCACGACCATCCACAACAGGCCCACCGTCACGTGCAACCCGTGCGTGCCGACCAGCGCGAAGAACGCCGACAGGAACGCGCTGCGCTGCGGGCCCGCGCCTTCCGCGATCAGGTGCGAGAACTCGCGCAGTTCCATCGCGAGAAACGCAGCACCGAGCACGAACGTCACCGCAAGCCAGACGAACACGGTGCCGCGTCGGCGGCGCTGCGCGCCGAGCATCGCGAAGCCGTACGTGATGCTGGACAGCAGCAGCGCGGCGGTCTCGAGTGCAACGCCCGGGACATCGAACAGGTCCTTCGCGGTCGGCCCGCCCGCAAACTGGTGGCCGAGCACCGCGAACGTCGCAAACAGCGACGCGAAGATCACGCAGTCGGTCATCAGGTACAGCCAGAAGCCGAACACCGAATGCGACGGCGGACGGTGATGCGCCGCCGGTTGATGGCCGGCGCCCGCGAGAGATTGATACGACATCAGTTCGCCTCCAGTTCGGCTTGCGGCACCGGTGTGCCGATCCGCACGCCCGCGCGTTGTTCCTCGATCGTGCGGACGGTATCCGCCGGAATGTAATAGCCGTCGTTGTCCTGTGCGCTGTACAGCACCACCGTCGCGACGATGCCGACGAGTGCGGCGATCGCGAGCCACCAGATGTGCCAGACGAGAGCGAAGCCGAGCATCAGGCTGAAGAGGCCGACGAAGAAGCCCGCACTCGTGTTCGACGGCATGTGGATGTCGTGGTACCGGACGTGCTTGCCGAGGCCGAGCCCGAGGCCCTTCGCCTTGCGATACGCGAGCTCGTCGAGTTCATGAACGGTCGGGATCACCGCGAAGTTGTAGACGGCGGGCGGCGAACTCGTCGCCCATTCGAGCGTGCGGCCGTTCCACGGATCGCCCGTCGCATCGCGATACTGCGGCTGGTTGCGATTGCGCCAGCCGACCCACACCGACGCGACCTGACACAGCACGCCGATCGCGATCAGCGCGACGCCGAGCGCGGCGGCGACCAGCCACGGATGCCAGGCCGGGTTGTCGTAGTGGTTGAGCCGCCGCGTCATGCCCATGAAGCCGAGCACGTACAGCGGCACGAACGACGCGTAGAAGCCGAGGAACCAGCACCAGAACGCGCGCTTGCCGAACTTCTCGTCGAGCCGGAACCCGAACACCTTCGGGAACCAGTAATGCACGCCCGCGAAGTAGCCGAACACGACGCCGCCGATGATCGCGTTGTGGAAGTGCGCGATCAGGAACAGGCTGTTGTGCAGCACGAAGTCCGCGCCGGGAATCGCCATCATCACGCCGGTCATGCCGCCGAGCGTGAACGTGACCATGAAACCGATCGTCCACAGCACGGGCGCCGTGAATTCGATGCGTCCGCGGTACATCGTAAACAGCCAGTTGAAGATCTTCACGCCGGTCGGAATCGCGATGACCATCGTCATGATGCCGAAAAACGCGTTGACGTCCGCACCGGAACCCATCGTGAAGAAGTGGTGCAGCCACACGAGGAACGCGAGCACCATGATCACGCACGATGCATAGACCATCGTCCTGTAGCCGAACAACGGCTTCTTCGCGAACGTGGCGATGACTTCCGAATAGATGCCGAACGCGGGCAGCACGAGGATGTATACCTCCGGATGGCCCCATGCCCAGATCAGGTTCAGGTACAGCATCGCGTTGCCGCCGGCATCGTTCGTGAAGAAGTGCATGTCGAGGTAGCGGTCGAGACCCAGCAGCGCGAGCGCGACCGTCAGGATCGGAAACGTGGCCATGATCAGCACGTTCGAGCACAATGCGGTCCACGTGAACACCGGCATCTTCATCAGCGTCATGCCCGGCGCGCGCATCTTGATGATCGTCACGAAAAAGTTGATCGCCGTGATCAGCGTGCCGACGCCCGAGATCTGCAGCGCCCACAGGTAGTAGTCGACGCCGACGCCCGGGCTGAACTGAAGCTCCGACAGCGGCGGATACGCGAGCCAGCCCGTCTGCGCGAATTCGCCGATCACGAGCGAGATGTTCATCAGGATCGCGGCCATCGCCGTCATCCAGAAGGAGAGCGAGTTCAGGAACGGGAACGCGACGTCGCGCGCGCCGATCTGCAGCGGCACGATCAGGTTGAAGAACGCGACCAGCAGCGCCATCGCCATGAAGAAGATCATGATCACGCCGTGCGCGGTGAAGACCTGGTCGTAATGATGCGGCGGCAGGTAGCCGGGGCCGTTGTACGCGAGCGCGAGCTGCACGCGCATCATCACGGCGTCCGCGAAGCCGCGCAGCAGCATCAGCACCGCGACGACCAGGTACATCACGCCGATCTTCTTGTGATCGACGGACGTCAGCCATTCGCTCCACAGCCATTTCCATCGGCCGGTGACCGTCAGCGCGGCGACGATGCCCAGCACGACGAGCCCCATGAAGGCGCTCGCCCCCATGATGATGGGCTGATCGAACGGGATCGCCGATAGTGTGAGTTTGCCGAACATGCGTTACCCCTTCGTCGTGCAGGCGGCATCCTTCGGGTCGAGGACGTGGCCGTTGTTGTATTTCGCGATGATGTTGTGAAACAGCTTCGGATCCACCGACGAGAAGTAGCGCACGGGCGCCTTCTCGCTCGGCTGCGCGACCGCGCCGTATGCGGTCATGTCGAGCCGGTCGGACGACGCCTTCACCTTCCGCACCCACGCGTCGAACTGCTCGCGCGGCTCGGCGAGCGTGCGGAACTTCATGTCGGAGAAGCCGCGGCCGCTGTAGTTGGCGGACACGCCCGCGTAGCTGCCCGCCTCGTCGGCGATCAGGTGCAGGCGCGTCTGCATGCCGGCCATCGCATAAACCTGGCTGCCGAGCTGCGGGATGAAGAACGAGTTCATCACCGAGTCCGACGTGATGCGGAAATTCACCGGCGTACCGACCGGAATCGCAAGCTGGTTGACCGACGCGATGCCAAGCTCGGGATAGATGAACAGCCACTTCCAGTCGAGCGCGACAACCTCGACGTCGATCGGCTTGACCGACGATTCGAGCGGCTTGTACGGGTCGAGCTCGTGCGTCGTCCGCCACGTGAGGATGCCGAGGAACAGGATGATCAGCGTCGGCACCGTCCAGATCACGACCTCGATCGCGGTCGAGTGCGACCAGTTCGGCGCATAGGTTGCGTTGCGGTTCGACGCGCGGTAGCGCCACGCGAAGTAAAGCGTCAGCAGGATCACCGGCACGACGACGATCAGCATCGCCCACGTCGCCGTCGCAATCAGCGATTTCTCGGCGACGCCCACCGCGCCCTTCGGATCGAGCACGTGAAGGTCGCTGCAGCCGGCGAGTGCCGCCAGCAGCCCGATGGCGGGCGCCGCACGCGCTCCGCCGGTGATTCGTCCGATCATTGTTCGTTCGCCTGATTGTCGTTGAGAAGAGCCGGCCGTATGCCGCCATCGCGCGACGCATCCGGCCGCGGCGACCTGTGCGCGAACTGTACGGAAAATTGCCGCAGTGCAACTTGACGGCGGACAAGCTTTGCCGAGGTGAGCCGGAACCGCCCCCGAAAGGGGCGAGTCGGGGCGCCGGCACATACGCACGATTGCCGGCGATGGCCTATGGCGCAACGGATCGGGGGCCGGCGCTCAAGCCCCTCGGATGGCGGGCGGCAATGACGGAACGGGAAACATGACGGCGCTGCACCGCGACATGACAGACGCCGGCCGCGGCATCACGCCACGCCATCGTCGACACCGACGCGCGTTGCGAGTGCAGCGCGGCCGCAGAACGGCGCAGGGGAACGCGGAACGCCGCGCGAACGCGCAGCGACGCAGGTTCGAGCCGACGCGTCGATTGACGCATCGGCCGTGAAGACCGAACGCAAGCCGCGCGATCGGCGGCTCGCGAGGGCTAGCCTGGCCGCCTCGGACGGCGAAGGAATCCGAGGCGACAAAGCACGTGTGCCGATGTCAGTCGAACTGACGGAAATCCGGCTTGCGCTTCTCGAAGAACGCCGTCATCGCCTCGCGCGCTTCCGGCGCGCGCAGCATCGCGGAGAAGTGGCCCGCCTCTTCGGCCATCCGCGCGGCGGTCGCCACGCCGCCCGTATCCTTCAGCAGCGCCTTCGTCACGCGCAGCGACGACGCCGGCAGCGCCGCGAGCTTCGCCGCCTGCTTCGCCGCGAACGCGTCGAGTTCGGCGGCCGGCAACACGCGGTTGACGATGCCGATCCGGTGCGCTTCCAGCGCGTCGAACGCCTCGCCGAGCAGCAGCTTCTCGGCGGCAACCTGATGGCCGGCCAGGCGCGGCAGCAGCACGCTCGACGCGGCTTCCGGGCACAGCCCGAGCTGCGCGAATGGCAGCGAGAACGTCGCGGTGTCGGCCGCATAGACGAGGTCGCAGTGCAGCAGCATCGTCACGCCGACGCCGACCGCGATGCCCGGCACCGCGGCCACGATCGGCTTCTGCGCGCTGCTGATCCGCGCGAGAAACTGGAACACCGGCGCGTTCTCGTCCTTCGGCGGCGCCTTCAGGAAATCCTCGAGATCGTTCCCCGAGCTGAAATTGCCGTCGCCGCCGCGCAGCAGGATCACGCGGACCGCCTTGTCTTCCTGCGCTTCGGCGAGTGCGTCGGCCATCGTCTGGTACATCGCCGCCGTCAGCGCGTTCTTCTTCGCCGGGCGCGCGATCGTGATCGTCATCACGCCGTCGGCGCGTTCCACTTGAATTTCGGCCACAACCGTCTCCTTTGACTTTCCTCTATCGGAATGAAAAAACGGTGCGCGAGCTCGTGGCCCGCGCACCGTCGTCGCTTTTCGTCGCGTCCCGCTTACAGGCGTTCGATGATGCCCGCGGCGCCCATGCCGGTGCCGACGCACATCGTGACCATCCCGTACTTCAGGTTGCGGCGGCGCAGGCCGTGCACGACGGTCGCCGCGCGGATCGCGCCGGTCGCGCCGAGCGGGTGGCCGAGTGCGATCGCGCCGCCCAGCGGATTGACCTTCGACGGGTCGAGGCCGAGATCGCGGATCACCGCCAGCGATTGCGCGGCGAACGCCTCGTTCAGCTCGATCCAGTCGAGATCGTCCTGCTTCAGGCCCGCGGCCTTCAACGCGGCCGGAATCGCTTCCTTCGGACCGATGCCCATGATTTCCGGCGGCACGCCGCGCACCGCGAAGCTCACGAAGCGCGCGAGCGGCGTCAGGTTGAACTCCTTGAGCACCTTCTCCGACACGACGAGCAGCGCACCGGCGCCGTCCGACGTCTGCGAGCTGTTGCCGGCCGTCACCGAACCCTTGTTCGCGAACACCGTGCGCAGCTTCGCGAGGCCTTCGAGCGACGTATCCGCGCGCGGACCTTCGTCGAGCGCGATCTCGCGCGTCTTCACGTCGACTTCGCCGGTCGCGAGGTTCGGGAAACGCTCGGTGAGCGTGTATGCGGCGATCTCGTCGTTGAACTCGCCGGCCTGCTGCGCGGCGAGCGCCTTGCGGTGCGACTCGACCGAGAACGCGTCCTGGTCTTCGCGGCTCACCTTCCACTGGTCGGCGACACGCTCGGCCGTCAGGCCCATCCCGTACGCGATGCCGAAGTCTTCGTTGCGATCGAAGATGTGCGGCGACATCGACGGCTTGTTGCCCATCATCGGCACCATGCTCATCGATTCGCAGCCGCCCGCGAGCAGCGCGTCCGACTCGCCGACGCGGATGCGGTCGGCCGCCATCGCGAGCGCCGTGATGCCCGACGCGCAGAAGCGGTTGACCGTCACGCCGCCGACCGTCTGCGGCAGGCCCGCGAGCAGCGCGCCCATGCGCGCGACGTTCAGGCCCTGCTCGGCCTCCGGAATCGCGCAGCCGATGATCGCGTCCTCGATCAGCTTCGTGTCGAAGCCGGGCACCTGCGCGACCGCCGACCTGATCGCGTGGACCAGCAGCTCGTCCGGGCGCGTGTTCTTGAACACACCGCGCGGGGCCTTGCCGATCGGCGTGCGGCTGGCGGCGACGATGTATGCGTCTTGCAATTGTTTGCTCATTTCAGACTCCTTGTCCGCTCTGTCCGCTCGCTCAGTTACGCACCGGCTTGCCGGTCTGCAACATGCCCATGATCCGTTCCTGCGTCTTCTGCGTGCCGAGCAGCTCGACGAACGCGCGGCGCTCCAGCGCGAGCAGCCACTGCTCGTCGACGAGGCTGCCGGCTTCGACGTCGCCGCCGCACACGGCTTCGGCGATGCGGCTCGCGATCAGGTAATCGTGGTCGCTGATGAAGCGGCCGTCACGCATGTTGACGAGCGATGCCTTGATCGTCGCGATCGCCGAGCGACCCGCGACCGGCACGTCCTTCGCCCGCAGCGGTGCGCGATAGCCGGTGGCGGCCAGTGCGCGCGCTTCCTTCTTCGCGGTGTCGAGCAGTTCGAACACGTTGAAGACGATCGTGTCGGACGGCTTCACGTAACCCATCGCACGCGCATCGTGCGCGGACGCCGACACCTTCGCCATCGCCGCGTTCTCGAACGACTTCGTGACGAACTTCAGGATGTCGGTGGTCGCGTTCGCGGCCGTTGCGGCATCCGCCGCGCGCAGCGCCGCTTCCTTCAGGCCGCCGCCCGCCGGCACGAGGCCGACGCCCACTTCGACGAGACCGATGTAGCTCTCGACGTGCACGACGCGCTTCGCGCTGTGCAGCATCAGCTCGCACCCGCCGCCGAGCGCGATGCCCGACACGGCTGCAACGACCGGCACGTTCGCGTACTTCACGCGCAGCATGCCTTCCTGGAACTTCTTCACGAACGGCTCGATGCCCTTCGCGCCGCCCATCATGAACGCGGGCATCGCCTCTTCGAGGTTCGCGCCGGCCGAGAACGGGCCGCCCGGCGTGCCGAGCTTCAGCGACGTCGGCTGCCAGATCACCACGCCCTTGTAGTCCTTCTCCGCGAGCTCGATCGCCTGCACGAGGCCGTCGATCACGCTCGGTCCGATCGTGTTCATCTTCGACTTGAACGACACGATCACGACGTCGTCCTCGCCCGCACGGTCGTCGACCCATGCGCGCACCGCGTCGGTTTCGAACAGCGTCTTGCCGTACGTCTTCGGATCGGCACCGGCTTCACCGAGCAGCGGCGCGCGGAATACCTGCTTGCCGTAGACCGCGAGGTCCGAACGCGGCACGAAGCGCTGCGCCGCCGGTGCCCACGAGCCTTCGGCCGTGTGCACGCCGCCCTGCTCGGCAACCGGGCCTTCGAGCACCCACGACGGCAGCGGCGCGTTCGCAAGCGCCTTGCCGGCCGCGATGTCTTCCTGTACCCACGCGGCGACCTGCTTCCAGCCGGCAGCCTGCCAGCCCTCGAACGGGCCTTCGTTCCAGCCGAAGCCCCAGCGGATCGCGAGGTCGACGTCGCGCGCGTTGTCGGCGATCGACTCGAGATGCACGCCGATGTAGTGGAACACGTCGCGGAAGATCGACCACAGGAACTGCGCGTGCGGATGGTCCGTCTCGCGCAGCAGCTTCAGGCGCTCGGCCGGCGGACGCTTCAGGATGCGGCCGACCGTTTCGTCAGCCTTCGCGCCCGAATCGACGTAGGTGCCCGTCTTCGCGTCGAGCACCTTGATCGCCTTGCCTTCCTTCTTGTAGAAACCGCCGCCCGTCTTCTGGCCGAGCGCGCCCTGCTTCACCAGTTCGGCGAGCACGGCGGGCGTCTGGTAGACCGGGAAGAACGGATCGTCGGCGAGGTTGTCCTGCATCGTCTTGATCACGTGCGCCATCGTGTCGAGGCCGACCACGTCCGCGGTGCGGAACGTCGCCGACTTCGCGCGGCCGAGGCGGCTGCCGGTCAGGTCGTCGACTTCGTCGAAGCGCAGGCCGAACTTCGCGGCCTCGGTGATCACCGCGAGGATCGAGAAGATGCCGACGCGGTTCGCGATGAAGTTCGGCGTGTCCTTCGCGCGCACGACGCCCTTGCCGACGATGCTCGTCAGGAACGTCTCGAGCTGGTCGAGGATCTCCGGGCGCGTATGCGCGGTCGGGATCAGCTCGACGAGGTGCATGTAGCGCGGCGGATTGAAGAAGTGCACGCCGCAGAAGCGCGCCTTCAACTCGTCCGAGAAACCTTCGGACAGCTTCGTGATCGACAGGCCCGACGTGTTGGTCGCGAAGATCGCGTTCGGCGCGAGGTGCGGCGCGACCTTCTTGTACAGGTCGTGCTTCCAGTCCATCCGCTCGGCGATCGCCTCGATCACGACGTCGCATTCGGCCAGCTTCGCGATGTCGTCTTCGTAGTTCGCCGCTTCGAGGTACTTCGCGTCGTCCTTCACGCCGAACGGCGCGGGCGACAGCTTCTTCAGGTTCTCGATCGCCTTCAGCGCGATCGCGTTTTTCGGGCCTTCCTTGGCCGGCAGGTCGAACAGCAGCACCGGCACGCGTGCGTTGATGAGGTGCGCGGCGATCTGCGCGCCCATCACGCCGGCGCCCAGCACGGCGACCTTGCGAATCAGGAAATTGCTCACGGGATGTCTCCGGATAGTGTCGTGCAGCGCAGGATGTGAGGGCTGCACGGAGAAGTGAGTACCAGGAACCGTTGCGTTCGGGCGGCGCGCATCGCGCACCGCCCGAACTCGCGTCAGAACAGCGATTCGTCGACTTCCATCAGCGTCTTCGAGCCGGCACGCGCGGCGCGGATCGTCGACGCGGTTTCGGGCAGCAGGCGCGCGAAGTAGAAGCGGGCCGTCGCGAGCTTCGACTTGTAGAACGGATCGCCCGATGCTTCGTTGTCGAGTGCGAGACGCGCCATCCGCGCCCAGAAGTACGAGAACACCAGGTGGCCGACGGTGCGCAGGTACGGCACGGCGGCAGCGCCGACTTCGTCGGGGTTCTGCATCGCCTTCATGCCGATTTCCATCGTCAGCTTCTGCACCTTGTCGCCGATGTCGGCGAGCGGGTTGATGAACTCGGCCATTTCCGGCTTCACACCTTCGGCTTCCGCGAACTCCGTGACGAGCTTGCCGAACTTCTTCAGCTTCGCGCCCATGTCGCCGAGCACCTTGCGGCCCAGCAGGTCGAGCGACTGGATCGAGTTCGTGCCTTCGTAGATCATGTTGATCCGCGCGTCGCGCACGTATTGCTCCATGCCCCACTCGGAGATGAAGCCGTGGCCGCCGTAGATCTGCATCGCGTGGTTCGTGCACTCGAACGCGTTGTCGGTCAGGAACGCCTTGATGATCGGCGTGAGCAGCGCGACGAGGTCGGCCGCTTCCTTGCGCACCGCTTCGTCGGCGTGCGACAGCTCCTTGTCGATCTGCAGCGCGGACCAGTACGTGAACGCGCGCGCGCCTTCCGCATACGCCTTCTGCGTGAGCAGCATGCGGCGCACGTCCGGGTGCACGATGATCGGGTCGGCCGGCTTGTCCGGCGCCTTCGGGCCCGTCAGCGAGCGCATCTGCAGGCGCTCCTTCGCATACGCGAGCGAGTTCTGGTACGCGACTTCCGTGAGGCCGAGGCCCTGCGCGCCGACGCCGAGGCGGGCCGCGTTCATCATCACGAACATCGCGTTCAAGCCCTTGTTCGGCTCGCCGACCATCCAGCCCTTCGCGTTGTCGAGGTTCATCACGCAGGTCGAGTTGCCGTGGATGCCCATCTTGTGCTCGATCGAACCGCACTTGATGCCGTTGCGCTCGCCCGGCTCGCCCGCTGCGTCGGGAATGAACTTCGGCACGATGAACAGCGAGATGCCCTTCGTGCCCTGCGGCGCGTCCGGCAGGCGCGCGAGCACGAGGTGGACGATGTTCTCCGCCATGTCGTGTTCGCCGCTCGAGATGAAGATCTTCGTGCCGCTGATCGAGTAGGAGCCGTCGCCGTTCGGTTCGGCCTTGGTGCGCAGGATGCCGAGGTCGGTGCCGCAGTGCGGCTCGGTCAGGCACATCGTGCCGGTCCATTCGCCCGTCACGAGCTTCGGCAGGTAGGCCTTCTGCAGTTCCGGCGCACCGTGCGCGTGCAGGCATTCGTACGCGCCGTGCGACAGGCCCGGATACATCGTCCATGCCTGGTTCGCCGAGTTCATCATCTCGTAGAGCGCGTTGTTCACGAACGCGGGCAGGCCCTGGCCGCCGTAGTCCGGATCGCAGCCGAGCGCCGGCCAGCCGGCCTCGACGTATTGCCGGTAGGCCTCCTTGAAGCCGGTCGGGGTCTTCACGACGCCGTCGCCTTCATACGTGCAGCCTTCGCGGTCGCCGACCTGGTTCAGCGGGAACAGCACCTCGGAGCAGAACTTGCCCGCTTCTTCGAGGACCTGGTTGATCGTGTCGGCGTCGAGGTCCGCATGCTTGGGCATTTGCTTGACTTCGGCTTCGACGTTCAGAAGCTCGTGCAACACGAATTGCATGTCGCGCAGCGGCGCGGCGTACTGTCCCATGACTCTCTCCAAAGGTGGGCAAAACGGCTCGAGCTCCTGGCGGGCGGATCACGCGCCGCTAACGGCTCTCGCTCTGATACGAAACAATCGTCTTTTCCAGCGCGGCCCACGTGAGGCGCACGGCATCCGGCGAATGCAGGAAACGTGCGTCGTGATGCAGGCCGAGCGTGAAGCTGTACAACTCGAAGAGCATCAGGTCCGGATCGGTATCCGTGCGCAGATGCCCCTCTTCCATCGCCTGCGAAATGGCGCGCAGCAACGCGGCACGCCAGGCCGTCACGCTCGCGATCAACTGCTCGCGCACGGGGCTGTCCGGCCGGTCGTCGTACTCCACTGCGCCGCTGATGTAGATGCACCCAGTCGTCACCTCCTGGATGCGCTTCTCGATCCAGCGCGCCAGCATCGCCCGCAGACGCGGCAGACCGCGCGCTTCGCGCAGGCTCGGAAAGAACACCTCGTTTTCGAAACGATGGTGATACTCGCGGACGACCTCGACCTGCAGGTCCTCGCGCGATCCGAAGTGCGCGAACACGCCACTCTTGCTCATCTGCATGCGCTCGGCCAGCAGGCCGATCGTCAGCCCCTCCAGCCCGTCACGGCTGGCGAGGTCCAAAGCAGCTTCAAGTATCGCGGCACGCGTCTGTTCGCCTTTTCGCATAGCTATTTCTGTAACCGTTCGGGGGTTCGAATAAAATCGAACGGCCGTACTATTATTGAGTGCGGCCGCTCGCGAAACAAGGAAATTATTAGAAACCGGTGTCTAACCGAGCCGCTATTTTGCGCGATTCCGGCGGGACCGGAGCGGCTTTTCCGCACGAACGTGCGGACAGATTTTTTGAAGCGGACGCTTAGTCCGCGTCAGTCGTAACTGCCGACCGTCAGCGCCTTCATCACGACGCGATACACGGTATAGGCGAGCCAGTTCAGCATACGCTCGATGCGCGGGCGCGCGGCGAATCGCGCGGCGTCGATCTCCCGGCCATCGGCGAACGCGGCTGCGATCGCATCGCGCAGTTCGTTCGTGACCGCATCGTAGCGCACCAGCACGACGTTCGCCTCATTGTTCAGCATCAGGCTCAGCGCGTCCAGATTCGACGAGCCGACCGTCGCCCAGTTGTCGTCGATCACGGCCACCTTGCCGTGCAGCATCGTCTTGTCGTATTCGGCGACGCGCACGCCCGCGCGCAGCAGCGCGTGATAGAGGAACGGCACGGCCGTATCGAGCGCCGCGAACTCCTTGCGGCCGATCAGGATCCGCACGTCGACGCCGCGTCGCGCGGCGCCCGTCAGCGCGCGGCGCAGCTTGCGGCCGGGCATGAAGTACGGATTCGCGAGCAGGATCCGCTGGCGCGCCTGGCCGATCGCCGCGAGATAGGCCTTCTCGATCGCGCGGCGGTTCACGACGTTGTCGCGCGCGACGAACGCGACGCTCGGCTCCGTCACGACCCGCAGCGCGCCGGCCTTGATCCACCGGTGGCTGCGTATCCAGCGCCGGAACATGTCGGGGAACGCTTCGCCGCCATGCAGTCCGGCCGCGTACTGCGCATACGGCTTGTGGCCGAACAGGATTCGGTGCCACTGCAACTCGAACGCGGCGCGCACGTCGGACACCGCGGGCCCCGCCATCTCGACCGCGAAATCCCAGCGCGGAAACGGCAGCGTCGTGCCGTTTTGCGCGTAGTCGTCGATGATGTTGATGCCGCCGCAGAACGCGACCGCACGATCGATCACCGCGAGCTTGCGGTGCGTGCGCGAGAAGCCGAAACGGCCGAACAGGAAACGGTTGTAGATGCAGTGCTCGACGCCGGATTGCGCCCACGTGTCGAACAGCGGCAGGCGCGCGGTGCCGACGCCGTCGGTGATCACGCGCACGCGCACGCCGCGTTGCGCCGCGCGGATCAGCGCGTCCGACACCGGCCGGCCGGCCGCATCGTCGCAGAAGATATAGGTTTCGAGCATCACCTGCTCGCGCGCGGCATCGATCCGCTCGATCAGCGCCCGGAAGAATTCGCCGCCGCCCTCGCACAGCCGCACCGTATTGCCCGCCGTGAACGCAAGCCGCGACGCGGAGCCGCGTTCCTGCAGGAACATCTGCCGCAATTGCGCGAAGCGCTTGCGGGCCTCCGCGGTCATGCGGACGAGCCGTGCGGCGCGCGCGCGAGTGCGACGCGTGCGGGCAATTGCAGGATCGCCTCGGCGTTCGACGGCGAGAAGCAGCGCGCGGCCGCCTCGCGGAACGGCAGCCATGCGTGATCCACATGCTCGCGCGGCGACAGCGTCACGTCGACGCGACGCGGCACGCACAGGCCGAACCAGTGCTCGGTGTTGCGCGTGACGCCCGGTGCGTAGCGGTGCAGGTATTGCGGATAGATCGTGTATTCGATCCGGTGGCGCCAGTCGACCAGCGCGGCGGCCGGTACGTCCGGCGTGCCGACCGTGATGCCGGTTTCCTCGGCCACTTCGCGCGCGGCGGTGAGCGCGAGCGGCTCGTCGAGCGCGTCCTTCGATCCGGTCACCGATTGCCAGAAATCGGGCTGGTCGGCACGCTTGATCACCAGCACATCGAGGTCGGGCGTGTAGATCACGACGAGAACGGATTCGGGGATTTTCAGCGGCTTCGTCATCTTTGTTTCATGCGGCACGGGGCCGCGCGCCGGGCATGTGCTCCGAACGTGCGGCAAGTGCTGCGACTGTACCGCAAAAAATGAAAAAGGCGCATCGCTGCGCCTTTTTCAGGTGCGTCGTATGCGCGTCGCCGCACACACGACCGGGTGCGAAAACGCGTTACGCCTTCGGCTGTTCCGGCTGTCGCAGACGGATATGCAGTTCGCGCAGCTGACGCTCGTCGACCGGGCTCGGTGCCTGCGTGAGCAGATCCTGCGCACGCTGCGTCTTCGGGAACGCGATCACGTCGCGGATCGAGTCGGCGCCGGCCATCATCGTGACGATGCGGTCGAGACCGAAGGCGATGCCACCGTGCGGCGGCGCGCCGTACTGCAGCGCGTCCAGCAGGAAGCCGAACTTCAGCTGCGCCTCTTCCGCGCCGATCTTCAGCGCGCGGAACACCTTGCTCTGCACTTCCTCGCGGTGGATACGCACCGAGCCGCCGCCGATTTCCCAGCCGTTCAGCACCATGTCGTATGCCTTCGCGAGGCAGCGGCCCGGATCGGTCTCGAGGTACTCGAGGTGCTCGTCCTTCGGGCTCGTGAACGGGTGGTGCGCAGCGACGTAGCGCGCATCTTCGTCGTCGTATTCGAACATCGGGAAATCGACGACCCACAGCGGCTTCCAGCCGGGCTGGACGAGGCCGTTCGCCTTGCCGAATTCCGAATGGCCGATCTTCAGGCGCAGCGCGCCGAGGCTGTCGTTGACGACCTTCGCGCGGTCGGCCGCGAAGAAGATGATGTCGCCGTCTTCAGCGCCGGTGCGCTCGAGGATCGCCGCGATCGACGCGTCGTGCAGGTTCTTGACGATCGGGCTCTGCAGGCCGTCGCGGCCCTTCGCCTTCTCGTTGACCTTGATCCATGCGAGGCCCTTCGCGCCGTAGATGCGCACGAATTCCGTGTAGCCGTCGATGTCGCCGCGCGACAGCTCGCCGCCCTTCGGCACGCGCAGCGCCGCGACCCGGCCGTCCTTCGCGTTGGCCGGCGTGCTGAACACCTTGAAGTCGACGTCCTTCATCGCGTCGGTCAGCTCGGTGAATTCGAGCTGCACGCGCAGGTCCGGCTTGTCCGAACCGAAACGCGCCATCGCTTCCGAGTACGGCATCACCGGGAACGTCGCGTCGAGCTCGACGTCGATCGTCGTCTTGAAGATGTGACGGATCATGTCTTCGAACAGGTCACGGATTTCCTGCTCGCCGAGGAACGACGTTTCGCAGTCGATCTGCGTGAATTCCGGCTGACGGTCGGCACGGAGATCTTCGTCGCGGAAGCACTTGGTGATCTGGTAGTAACGGTCGAAGTTCGCGACCATCAGCAGCTGCTTGAACAGCTGCGGCGATTGCGGCAGTGCGAAGAACTGGCCCGCGTTCACGCGCGACGGCACGAGGTAGTCGCGCGCGCCTTCCGGCGTGCTCTTCGTCAGCATCGGCGTTTCGATGTCGATGAAGCCCTGCTCGTCGAGGTACTTGCGCGCCTCGATCGCGACGCGGTAGCGCAGGCGCAGGTTGTGCTGCATCTGCGGACGGCGCAGGTCGAGCACGCGGTGCGTGAGACGCGTCGTTTCCGACAGGTTGTCGTCGTCGAGCTGGAACGGCGGCGTGACCGACGCGTTCAGCACGTTCAGTTCGTGGCACAGCACTTCGATCTTGCCGCTCTTCAGGCCGGCGTTGACCGTGCCGTCCGGACGGTTGCGCACGAGGCCCTTGATCTGCACGCAGAACTCGTTGCGCACGCCTTCGGCGGTCGCGAACATCTCCGCGCGATCCGGGTCGCACACCACCTGCACGAGGCCTTCACGATCGCGCAGGTCGATGAAGATCACACCGCCGTGATCGCGGCGGCGCTGCACCCAGCCGCACAGCGACACGGTTTGGCCCAGCAGGTGTTCGGTCACGAGACCGCAGTATTCAGTACGCATCGACATGATGTTTGCTTTCGTTCGGTTTGATCAACGGGTGCCGCAACGCGCGGCCCGGGCGATGATTCTTTACTTACAGCGGCGGCTCGACGGGGCGGCGGGCGGGCGCCGGAGCCGGCGCCGGGGGCGCCACGACGCCCATCGAGACGATGTACTTCAGCGCGGCATCGACCGACATGTCGAGTTCGATGACTTCGCTCTTCGGCAGCATCAGGAAGAAGCCCGACGTCGGGTTCGGCGTCGTCGGGATATACACGCTCACGTACTCTTCCGTCAGATGATTGAGCACGTCGCCGCCGGGCGTGCCGGTCAGAAACGCGATCGTATACGAGCCGCGGCGCGGGTATTCGATCAGCAGCGCCTTGCGGAACGCGTTGCCGCTGCTCGACAGCAGCGTGTCCGATACCTGCTTGACGCTCGTGTAGATCGGCCCGACCACCGGGATGTGGCGCACGACCGCATTCCACCAGGTGACGAGCTTCTGGCCGATGAAATTCCGCGTGGCCAGCCCGACGATGAAGATGAACGCGAGCGTCAGCACCGCGCCGATCCCCGGCAGGTGGAAGCCGAGCAGCCGCTCGGGCTGCCACGATTCGGGCAGCAGGAGCAGCGTCTGGTCCATCGTGCCGATGATGAGACCGAGCACCCACAGCGTGATCGCGAGCGGGACGAGAACCAGCAGGCCGGTCAAAAACACCGATTTCAGGGTCGTCTTTTTCATCATCTGCCGTCAATGAACCGCGCCGTCGGCGCGGGGTAGTCGCGACCCGGCCGGGCCGCGACGGTCAACTGCTGGCGGCGGGCGCTGCGGCCGGGGCGGGCGCGGCGCTCGTCGTCGTGCTTTCGGAACTGCTCGATGCAGCCGGCGCGTCTGCTGCGGGCGTGGCCGCCGCAGCGGCTGCCGGCGCCGCGTCGCCCGACGCCGTCGCCGGTGCGCTGGCGCCGCCCGAGCCGCCGCGGAAATCGGTGACATACCAACCCGAACCCTTCAGCTGGAAGCCCGCGGCAGTCACCTGCTTGCGAAACGCATCCTTCCCGCATTCCGGGCACTGCGACAGTGGCGCGTCGCTCATCTTCTGGAGCACGTCCTTCGCGAAACCACACGCTTCGCATCGATAGGCGTAGATCGGCATGATATTTTTCCCGCGGAAACTGGAAACGGCTTGCAAAACCTTGAATTATAGCCGAAACCTCGGCGCGCTCCGGCAACGTCCGTGACGCCCGGACATCAGCGGCGGCGCCACGTGAGCCAGCGCTCGCGCCCTTCGAACACGGGCAGCGAATCGGTGACGGGCAAATCCTCGACCAGTTCGAAGTGCGGCCCGAGCAGCGCGTCGAGTTCGGCTCGCTCGATCCCGAACGGCGGCCCTTTCGGTTTCGCCGTCAGAAAGAAATAGCCGGCCAGCAATCCGCCAGCCGGCAGCAGCTCGGCCATCCGCGCCGCATAGGCGGCGCGCAGGCTCGGCGGCAGCGCGCACAGGAACGCGCGCTCGTACACCCACCGCACGTCGAACGGCGGCCGGTACGTAAAGAAATCGGCCTGCTCGACGACGTCCGCATGCGTGCCGAGCTGCGCCTTCGCGGCAGCCACCGCCTGCGCGGCGAAATCGATCGCACGCACGGGCCAGCCGGCCTGTGCGAGCCAGCCGGCCTCCTGCGCGCTGCCGCAGCCGGGAATCAGCACCTCGCACGGCTCGAGCCGGCGCGCGAACACGCGAAAGCCGTCCGGCACGCCGCCGAATTCCCACGGCGTCACGCCGCGCTCGAAACGCTCGTCCCAGAACGACGCGTTGCCGGGGTCGCGCGTCGCGAAATCGGCGGCCGCCGGTGCGGCCGGTTGCTTCGGATCGGACATCGCGCTGCTCCTTTCGGTCATGCGCCGTACGTGAGCGCGAGCAGCACGCGCGCGACGAGCGCCCCGACGCCGACGGCGAGGCCGAAGATCAGCAGTGCCTGCAGCAGCCGGTTCGTACGTTTCTGCTCGATGAGGATCTGGCGCATCAGGTCCTCGCTCGCGGCGCGCGGCGCATCATGGCGCGCCGCCATCGCGTGGTGGATCAGGCGCGGCAGCTGCGGCAGCGTCTTGCTCCACTGCGGCGCCTCGACCTTGAAGCGCTCGTACCAGCCGCGCAGGCCGATCTGCTCGGTCATCCAGCGCTCAAGGTACGGCTTCGCGGTCTTCCACAGGTCGAGTTCGGGGTCGAGCGAACGGCCGAGCCCTTCGACGTTCAGCATCGTCTTCTGCAGCAGCACGAGCTGCGGCTGGATCTCGACGTTGAAGCGGCGCGACGTCGAGAACAGGCGCATCAGCACCTGGCCGAGCGAGATGTCCTTCAGCGCACGGTCGAAATACGGCTCGCACACCGCGCGGATCGCGCTTTCGAGCTCCTCGACGCGCGTCTCGGGCGGCACCCAGCCCGATTCGAGGTGGAGCGTCGCGACGCGGTGGTAGTCGCGCTTGAAGAACGCGAGGAAGTTCTGCGCGAGGTAATTCTTGTCGAAATCGGACAGCGCGCCGACGATCCCGAAATCGAGCGCGATATAGCGGCCGAACGTGTTCGGGTCGAGGCTCACCTGGATGTTGCCGGGGTGCATGTCCGCATGGAAGAAGCCGTCGCGGAACACCTGCGTGAAGAAGATCTCGACGCCTTCGCGCGCGAGCTTCTTGATGTCGACGCCGGCCGAGCGCAGCGTCTCGACCTGGCTGATCGGCACGCCGGTCATGCGCTCCATCACGAGCACCTGCGACGTCGAGAAATCCCAGAACATCTCGGGCACGAGCAGCAGGTCGAGGCCCGCGAAATTGCGGCGCAACTGGCTACCGTTCGCGGCCTCGCGCATCAGGTCGAGCTCGTCGTGCAGGTACTTGTCGAATTCGGCGACGACCTCGCGCGGCTTCAGGCGCCGGCCGTCGGCCCACATGCGCTCGGTCCAGATCGCGATGTCGCGCATCAGCGCGAGATCCGAATCGATCACGGACAGCATGTTCGGCCGCAGCACCTTGACCGCGACGGCCTTGCCCGCGTGCACGCCCTGCCTGAGCTTCGCGAAATGCACCTGCGCGATCGACGCGCTCGCGATCGGCTCGCGCTCGAATTCGTCGAACAGCTCGTCGACCGGCGCACCGAGCGACTTCTCGATGATCGCGATCGCGACCGCCGAATCGAACGGCGGCACCTGGTCCTGCAGCTTCGCGAGCTCGTTCGCGAAATCGACCGACAGCAGGTCGCGGCGCGTCGACAGCACCTGGCCGAACTTCACGAAGATCGGGCCGAGGCTTTCGAGCGCGTGACGCAGCCGCACGGCGGGCGGATCGGAATAACGGCGGCCGATCGTCGTGATCCGCAGCAGCAGCTTCACGCGCCGGTCGTCGATCCGGGACAGCATCACTTCGTCGAGGCCAAAGCGGATGACGGTATAGACAATCTTGATGAAACGGAAAATGCGCATGCCCTGCGGCCCTCAGTGCGCGCCGCGCGGGCCTGAACCCGTGCGCGCGCCGATTTTTTGTTCGAGTCGCTCGACCCGCTTTTCGACCCGCGCGAGCGCATCGCGTGCGCGCGCCAGTTCGGCGTCGAAGCCGCCGAGCGCCGTGCGCCGGACGACTTGCGGGTTCTCGTCGAGCCAGTACTCGGCGACGGAATCGAGCACGTTGCGGCCGGTGCGTCGCGCGCGCGCGCCGGCGTCGCGCACGACCGTCGCGATACGGTACGCCGCCGCGTCGCCGACCAGCTTCGCGAGATCTTCTTCCGGTTCCCAGCGCAGGTGCTCGGCCAGCTTCGCGATCTGCGTCGCGAACTCTGCATCGCCCTCGATCTTCACGTGCTTCATCACGGCCGCCTGGCCGCCCTGCAGGAACGCGGCGAGCGTGTCGCCCGCGAGTGCGATCGACACGTCGACCTGTTGCGCATCGTGCGCGTCGACAGCCGACAGATAGCCGTCGGGCTGCACCAGCAGCGTGAGCGTGACGGGGGGCACGTCGATCCGGGCAGTCTTGCCCGCATACGGAATCAGGCGGTCGCGCGCCCACGATTCGCGCGCGAGCAGGTGATTGACAGCAGCAGCAAAAGGCTTGGCGGCAAAGGTCATCGGGCTGGGAAAGAAAAAACCCGCGCAGGCCGGGCGCCCACGCGGGTTTCTATTGTAACGTCGGATCGTCGGCAGACCGTGCCCGACCGTACACCCGGGCGGCAAGCGGTCGCAGTGCGGCGGCCGTCGCCCGCGTATCCGGCGGGCGCCGGCCGCCGGATTCGCTCAGTGCGTGTTGAGCTGCTGGATGCCCGCGAGCAGCCAGCCCTGACTGCCCGACTTCGACAGGTTCCACACTTCGTCGAACGGCGCGGCCGACGCATTCGCCGATTCGCGGATCAGGCCGTGGAAGCGCACGCTCGCCGACTGCTCGATGCCGCGATCCTCGATCGCGACCAGTTCCGCGTCGAGCTGCACGACATCGGTCTGGTTCGACTCGCTGCCGCGCGAATCGAGGTCGATCTTGATCTCGGCGAACATTTCGGGCGTCGTGAACTCGCGGATGTCGGCCAGGTTGCCCTGGTCCCACGCGGCCTGCAGGCGCACGAAATAGACCTTCGCGCTGCGCAGGAACGCTTCGGTGTCGAAGCCGGCCGGCACCTGGAGCGGTGCGGCCGAGGCCATCGCACCCGCTGCCGCGCCGGCAGCCGCCGCACCGCCGCCGAACACGCCTTGCGCTTCGTTCGCGTAGCTGCTGCCGCTGCCCGCCTGGTTGCTGCCGGTGTTGCCCTGCTGGAACGACGGGCTTTGCGAGTAGCCGCCCGACGACGACGCCGAACCGCCGACCGAATACGCGGGCTCCTGCGAGCGACGGCGGTTCATGAACTTGCGCACCAGCCAGATGCCGACCATCGCGAGCAGCGCGATCACGATGATGTTCGACATCATGCCGGCGAACGCCTCGCCGAGGCCGAAGTGCGACAGCAGCGCCGCGATGCCGAGACCGGCCGCGAGGCCGGCGATCGGCCCGAGCCAGCGCGAGCGATTGGGTTGCGCGGCCGGTGCGGGCGCGGCCGGGTTGGCGCGCTGCGCCTGCGACGGCGCGGCCTGCTGCATCGGCTGCTGCGCGGGCGGCGTGGCCTGGCGCTGCGTGACGGTGGAATTCTGGCGGCCGATGCTGCGCCCGCCACCCATGCGCCGGGCTTCGGCGTCGAGCGACGCGAACGTGCCGGCCGTGAGCAGGCCGACCATCAGCAGCGTGCCGACCCGTCGAGCCCACGGCCTCGACGGCTTGCTACGGTTGAACAACGAACGCGATTCGGACATCACTTTCTCCAGATGTAAGACAAATGTATGGGAAGAACCCCTTAGTACTTGGTTCCCATGTGTAAAGCTACCACGCCACCTGACAAATTGTAATATTTGACGGCATCGAGGCCCGCTTGTTCCATCATCGTCTTCAGCGTGTCCTGATCGGGGTGCATCCGGATAGACTCAGCAAGATACCGGTAACTTTCAGCATCTTTCGCGAACTTGTCGCCAAGCCACGGTAATACTTTGAAAGAATACAAGTCGTACGCTTTTTTCAGCGGATCCCAGACTTTCGAGAATTCCAGCACCATCACGCGGCCGCCGGGCTTCGTCACGCGGCGCATTTCCGCCAGCGCGGCGTCCTTGTGCGTCATGTTGCGCAGCCCGAACGCGACCGTGACGACGTCGAAGTAGTTGTCCGGAAAGGGAATTTTCTCGGCGTCGCACAGCAGCGACGGCGTCACGATGCCCTTGTCGAGCAGCCGGTCGCGGCCGACGCGCAGCATCGATTCGTTGATGTCCGTATGCCAGACCTCGCCCGTCGGCCCGGCCGCCTTCGCGAACGACTTGGTCAGGTCGCCGGTGCCGGCCGCGATATCGAGCACCTTGAAGCCGGGGCGCACGTTCGCCTGCGCGATCGTGAACGCCTTCCACGCGCGGTGCATGCCCGCCGACATCAGGTCGTTCATCAGATCGTAGTTGCTCGCGACCGAATGGAACACACCCGCCACTTTCTTCGCTTTTTCGTTTTCCTCGACGCTTTCGAAGCCGAAGTGGGTTTTGCTCATCGCGTTGATCCTCAGTAAATGGCAAGACGGCGCCGAGCGGGCGCCGTCGATTTCAGTGGCAGTGGCCGTGCGGCGCCGCGGCCGCCTGCATCGGGGCGTCGCGATCGGCGCCCGCCGCCTTCAGTTTGTCGAAATAGTCGCGCCACAGCGCGTCCTGCTGCGTCGCCAGTTCGTACAGCAGGTCCCACGAGTAGATGCCGGTCGAATGGCCGTCGGAGAACGTCGGCTGCAGCGCATAGTTGCCGACGCCTTCGAGCGCGGTGATCGTCACCTCGCGCTTGCCCGTCTGCAGCGTCTCCTGGCCGGGCCCGTGGCCGCGCACCTCGGCCGACGGCGAATAGACGCGCATCAGCTCGAACGGAATCCGGTAGCTGTCGCCGTTCGGGTACTGCAATTCGAGCACGCGCGATACCGCGTGCACGACGACGCCGGACGGAATCGGCGTCGTGGAAGTCAAACCGCTCATGGCTGCCTCGAATCGGTCGTTCGTTGAATTTCCTCGCGCACCGCATTGTGCAGCAGCGAGGCCTGCGCGGCGCGCGTGCGCAGCAGCGCCTCGGACACGCCGCGCTGGCGCGGCGCCCACACGGGCTGAGGGAAATGGGCGTCGTTCGAGAAGCGCGGGATCACGTGCCAGTGCACGTGCGGCACCATGTTGCCGAGGCTCGCGAGATTCACCTTGTTCGGCTGCATCACGCGGCGCACGGCCCGCTCGACCGCGTAGACCACGCGCATCAGGTGGGCCCGCTCGGGCTCGCCGAGATCGGAGAATTCGGCCACGTGCGCGCCCCAGATCACCCGGCAGAAGCCCGGGTAGTCGTGCTCGCCCGTTGCCAGCACGACGCGCAGCGCATCGTCCCGCCAGAGCAGCTCGCCGCCGTCTTCACGGCAAAACACGCATTCCATCGTCGCTCCCATGTGGACGGGCGCCCGCGCATCGGCGCCGGCGCCCGCTCATCCCTAGCCCGGTCGGGCGATCGTCATGCCCGCATTAGACCAGCACGCGCTCGATCCCGCCATGGTTCGCACGTGCGACATAATCGGCCATCCAGTTCTCGCCGAGCACCTGGCGCGCGATCTCGACCACGATGTAGTCGGCCTCGATGTTCGCATCCTCGTTGTAGCGCGACAGGCCCTGCAGGCACGACGGGCAGCTCGTCAGGATCTTCACGTCCGGGCCGGCGTTCGCGGCCGGCGCCGGTGCGCTCGCGCCGCCGGCGACGACCGGGATGCTGCGCAGCTTCGCCGCGCCCTTGCGGATCTCCTCTTCCTTGCGGAAGCGGACCTGCGTCGACACGTCCGGGCGCGTGACCGCGAGCGTGCCCGATTCGCCGCAGCAACGGTCGTTCTTCTCGATCTTGTAGCCGTCCTTCTCCGTGCCCATCAGCTCGTTGACGAGCTTGACCGGGTCCATCGTCTTGATCGGCGTGTGGCACGGGTCGTGATACATGTAGCGCGTGCCCGTCACGCCGTCGAGCTTCATCCCCTTCTCGAGCAGGAACTCGTGGATGTCGATGATCCGGCAGCCGGGGAAGATCTTGTCGAATTCGTAGCCTGCGAGCTGGTCGTAGCAGGTGCCGCACGACACGACCACCGTCTTGATGTCGAGGTAGTTCAGCGTGTTCGCGACGCGGTGGAACAGCACGCGGTTGTCGGTGACGATCTTCTCGGCCTTGTCGTACTGCCCCGCGCCGCGCTGCGGATAACCGCAGCACAGGTAGCCCGGCGGCAGCACCGTCTGCACGCCGGCTTCCCACAGCATCGCCTGCGTAGCCAGGCCGACCTGCGAGAACAGGCGCTCGGAGCCGCAGCCCGGGAAGTAGAACACCGCTTCCGAATCGACGGTCGTCGACTTCGGGTTGCGGATGATCGGCACGATCTTGTTGTCCTCGATGTCGAGCAGCGCGCGCGCCGTCTTCTTCGGCAGGTTGCCCGGCATCTTCTTGTTGACGAAGTGGATCACCTGCTCGACGACGGGCGGCTTGCCGACGGTCGCCGGCGGGTGCTGCGTCTGCTTCTTCACGACATTCTTCAGCATGTCGTTCGCGAAGCGCTGCACCTTGTAGCCGACGCCCATCATCACGCTGCGCGCGGCGTTGATCGTCTGCGGATTGGTCGCGTTCAGGAAGAACATGCCCGCCGCGCTGCCCGGGTTGAACTTCTTCTTGCCCATCTTGCGCAACAGGTTGCGCATGTTCATCGTGACGTCGCCGAAGTCGATCTTCACCGGGCACGGCGTCGCGCACTTGTGGCATACCGTGCAGTGGTCGGCCACGTCGTTGAACTCGTCCCAGTGCTTGATCGACACGCCGCGGCGCGTCTGTTCCTCGTACAGGAATGCCTCGATCAGCAGCGACGTCGCGAGGATCTTGTTGCGCGGGCTGTACAGCAGGTTCGCGCGCGGCACGTGGGTCGCGCACACCGGCTTGCACTTGCCGCAGCGCAGGCAGTCCTTCACCGAATCGGCAATCGCGCCGATGTCGGACTGCTGCATGATCAGCGACTCGTAGCCCATCAGCCCGAAGCTCGGCGTATATGCGTTGCGAAGATCGGCGCCGTCGAGCAGCTTGCCCTTGTTGAAGCGGCCGTTCGGGTCGACGCGCTGCTTGTACGCGCGGAATTCGGCGATCTCGTCGTCGGTCAGGAACTCGAGCTTCGTGATGCCGATCCCGTGCTCGCCGGAGATCACGCCGTCGAGCGAGCGCGCGAGCTTCATGATGCGTGCAACCGACGCGTGCGCGTCCTGCAGCATCTCGTAGTTGTCGGAGTTGACCGGGATGTTCGTGTGGACGTTGCCGTCACCCGCGTGCATGTGCAGCGCGACGAACACGCGGCCGCGCAGCACCTGCTTGTGGATCGCCTGCGCCTCGTCGAGGATCTGCTTGAACGCGCCGCCGTTGAAGATCGCGCGCAGTTCCGCGCGGATCTCCTGCTTCCACGAGATGCGGACCGTGCGGTCCTGCGTGATGTGGAACACGGTCGCGCCCGGCTGCTCGTCGGCGCGATCCGCGAACTTCTCGGCCAGCGCCTCGTAGCCGAGCTGCACGAGGTAGTGCTGCGCCTCGCGCAGCGGCTGGTCGAGCCGGTCGCGCACGAATTCCCAGCGCGCGCGCACGCGCTTGAGCAGCTCCAACGCCTGCTGGACACGGTCTTCGAGCAGCTCGGCGCTCGGGATCTCGTTCGCGTCGTCGGTCTTGCCGAGCGGCAGGTTGCCGCCGCGGAAGAACGCTTCGAGCGCGTCGACGAGTTGCAGCTTGTTCTTCAGCGACAGCTCGATGTTGATCCGCTCGATGCCGTCGGTGTACTCGCCCATCCGGTTCAGCGGGATGACGACGTCCTCGTTGATCTTGAACGCGTTCGTGTGCTTCGCGATCGCGGCCGTGCGGCTGCGGTCGAGCCAGAAGCGCTTGCGCGCCTCCGCGCTGACCGCGACGAAGCCTTCGCCGCTCTTGCCGTTCGCCATCCGGATCACTTCGGACGTCGCGTGCGCCACCGCATCCGCATCGTCGCCGACGATGTCGCCGATCAGCACCATCTTCGGGAAGGAATTGCGCTTGCTCTTGGTCGCGTAGCCGACCGCGCGCAGGTAGCGCTCGTCGAGGTGCTCGAGGCCCGCGAGGATCGCGCCGCCCTGCTTCGACGTTTCGAACAGGTAGTCCTTGATCTCGACGATGCTCGGGATCGCCTCGCGCGCCTGGCCAAAGAATTCGAGGCAGACGGTGCGCGTGTGCGCGGGCATCTTGTGCAGCACCCAGCGCGCGGACGTGATGAGCCCGTCGCAGCCTTCCTTCTGCACGCCCGGCAGGCCGGCGAGGAACTTGTCGGTCACGTCCTTGCCGAGCCCTTCCTTGCGGAACCGGCGGCCTTCGATCTCGAGCATCTCGGTGCGCAGCAGCTTCTCGCCCGGCGCGTACGCGCCGTCGAACCACTTCAGCTCGAAACGCGCGACCGCGATGTCGTGGATCTTGCCCTGGTTGTGCTCGTGGCGCGTGACTTCGAGCCAGTTGCCGTCCGGGTCGACCATCCGCCACCAGGCCAGGTTGTCGAGCGCAGTGCCCCACAGCACGGCCTTCTTGCCGCCCGCGTTCATCGCGACGTTGCCGCCGATGCACGACGCGTCGAGCGACGTCGGATCGACCGCGAACACGTAGCCGGCCGCCTCGGCCGCCTCGGTCACGCGGCGCGTGACGACGCCCGCGCCGGAGAAGATCGTCGGCACCTTGTGCGCGACGCCCGGCAGCTCGGTCAGCTCGACCGCGCCGAGCTGTTCCAGCTTCTCGGTGTTGATCACCGCGGAGAACGGCGTGAGCGGCACCGCGCCGCCCGTGTAGCCGGTGCCGCCGCCGCGCGGGATCACGGTCAGGCCGAGCTCGAAGCAGGCCTTGATCAGCGCCGCGATCTCGGCTTCGGTATCGGGCGTCAGCACGACGAACGGGTATTCGACGCGCCAGTCGGTCGCATCGGTGACATGCGACACGCGCGACAGCCCGTCGAAGCGGATGTTGTCCTTCTGCGTGCAGCGGCCGAGCGCCTTGGTCGCACGGCGGCGCAGGTCGGCCAGTTTCTCGAATTCGTCGGCGAACTCGTCGACCGCACGCTGCGCGGCGGCTTCGAGCATCTCGACGCGCAACGCGCGCTCGCGGCCCGCGTCGTCGCGGTGCGCGGTGAGATCCGCGCTGCGGCGCTTGCCGATCTCGGTCAGGCGGTGGTTCAGCGCCTCGATCAGCAGCGCGCGGCGCTTCGGGTTGTCGAGCAGGTCGTCCTGCAGGTACGGATTGCGGCGCACGACCCAGATGTCGCCGAGCACTTCATACAGCATCCGTGCCGAGCGACCCGTACGGCGTTCGGCGCGCAGTTCGTCGAGCACCGACCACGCCTCTTCGCCGAGCAGGCGGATCACGATCTCGCGATCGGAGAAGGACGTGTAGTTGTAGGGAATCTCGCGCAACCGGGGCGCGGGGTCGGCGGCGACGGCGGCGGCCGCGCCATTCGGATCGAAAACTTGTGGTGCGTTCATGTTCGGACGACTCGGAGGGCCGATACCCCGTGCACGGGCGTCGGCAAGCGCGTGGGCGCAATCTTGGGGAAATCTGTTCTGTTACCAGGCGCGCGGCTGTCCTTCATGGGGCCGGAGCGGGCGTTGACTCGCCCCTCCTGGCCGGCGACAGGGCCTGGCGGCACTCGGAACCATCAGCACGATCGCGCGCGGCGCGCATGCCGTTCCGCCGCGGGGCTGGCTGCGCGCGGCGTCGGCTTCAACGGGGCGATCCGAGGGTGCCTCTGCATCTTCCGATCCTTGATTCAAAACGGAATTCTAACCCATGATCGGGCCATGCGTGACACGCCGGACAGGTCGTGGGGCTATCGCCGCCAGCCGCGCCAGGCCTGGTTCGCCGCGGTTTCGTGCGATCATTCGCCGCCCGTCCGGTCGGTAACCGCGCGGTTAAACCGGTAAAAACGGGACGCCAGGTCGCGAATGCGCCGCCCCGCGACCGCTCGCCCGGCATGCCGCTTGTATGCGGGCGGACCCTTGGCGCTATCATTGACCTTTTACCGTCTGCTTCCGCACTGCACGCGAGCGCCCATGGCATCCCACGATTACCTGAAGAAAATCCTCACCGCGCGCGTCTACGACGTCGCGATCGAGACGGAACTCGAACCCGCCCGCAACCTGTCGGCCCGGCTGCGCAATGCCGTTTACCTGAAGCGCGAGGACAACCAGCCGGTGTTCTCGTTCAAGCTGCGCGGCGCGTACAACAAGATGGCGCACATTCCGGCGGACGCGCTTGCGCGCGGCGTGATTACCGCGTCGGCCGGCAACCATGCGCAGGGCGTCGCGTTCTCGGCGGCCCGGATGGGCGTCAAGGCGGTGATCGTCGTACCCGTCACGACGCCGCAGGTGAAAGTGGACGCGGTGCGCGCGCACGGCGGCCCGGGCGTCGAGGTGATCCAGGCCGGCGAGTCGTACAGCGACGCATACGCGCATGCGGTCAAGGTGCAGGAAGAGCGCGGCCTCACGTTCGTCCACCCGTTCGACGATCCCTACGTGATCGCCGGCCAGGGCACCATCGCGATGGAGATCCTGCGCCAGCACCAGGGCCCGATCCACGCGATCTTCGTGCCGATCGGCGGCGGCGGTCTTGCGTCCGGCGTCGCCGCATACGTGAAGGCCGTGCGCCCGGAGATCAAGGTGATCGGCGTGCAGGCCGAGGATTCGTGCGCGATGGCGCAGTCGCTGAAAGCCGGTGAGCGCGTCGAGCTGACCGAGGTCGGCCTGTTCGCGGACGGCACCGCGGTGAAGCTCGTCGGCGAGGAAACCTTCCGGCTGTGCCGCGAATACCTGGACGGCGTCGTGACCGTCGACACCGACGCACTGTGCGCGGCGATCAAGGACGTGTTCCAGGATACCCGCAGCGTGCTCGAGCCGTCCGGCGCGCTCGCGGTCGCGGGTGCGAAGCTGTACGCGGAACGCGAGGGGATCGAGAACCAGGCGCTCGTCGCAGTCACGTCCGGCGCGAACATGAATTTCGACCGGATGCGCTTCGTCGCCGAGCGCGCGGAGGTCGGCGAGGCGCGCGAAGCCGTGTTCGCGGTCACGATCCCCGAGGAGCGCGGCAGCTTCAAGCGCTTCTGCTCGCTCGTCGGCGATCGCAACGTCACCGAGTTCAACTACCGGATCGCCGATGCGCAGTCCGCGCACATCTTCGTCGGCGTGCAGATCCGCCGCCGCGGCGAATCGGCGGAGATCGCCGCGAACTTCGAGTCGCACGGCTTCAAGAGCGTCGACCTGACGCACGACGAGCTGTCGAAGGAACATATCCGCTACATGGTCGGCGGCCGCTCGCCGCTCGCGCTCGACGAGCGCCTGTTCCGCTTCGAATTCCCGGAGCGCCCGGGCGCGCTGATGAAGTTCCTGTCGTCGATGGCGCCGGACTGGAACATCAGCCTGTTCCACTACCGCAACCAGGGCGCGGACTACAGCTCGATCCTCGTCGGGCTGCAGGTGCCGCAGGCCGATCGCGCCGAATTCGAGCGCTTCCTCGCGGCACTCGGCTATCCGTATGTCGAAGAGAGCGCCAACCCGGCTTACCGCCTCTTCCTGTCGTAAAGGCGTCACGCAATGAATCCCGAACATTCCCCGCTCGGCAAGGCCACCGTCTACGCGGCCCAGTACGATGCGTCGCTGCTGTTCCCGATCCCGCGCGCGGGCGGGCGCGAGCAGCTCGGCATCGCGTCGGCGCTGCCGTTCTTCGGCACCGACATCTGGAACGCGTACGAGCTGTCGTGGCTCAACGCGCGCGGCAAGCCGCAGGTCGCGGTCGCGACGTTCTACGTGCCGGCCGAATCGCCGAACATCGTCGAATCGAAGTCGTTCAAGCTGTATCTCGGCTCGTTCGCGCAGTCGAAGTTCGACTCGATCGACGCGGTGCGCGACACGCTGAAGCGCGACGTATCGGCCGCATGCGGCGCGAGCGTCGCCGTGCAGCTCGTGTCGGCGCACGATTTCGGCAAGCTGGAAATGGACGAGCTCGACGGGCTGTCGCTCGACCGGCTCGATCTCGACACCGACGTGTACGAACCCGATCCGTCGCTGCTGTCGGCCGCCGAGAACGAAGCGCCGGTCGAGGAGACGCTCGTGTCGGACCTGCTGCGCTCGAACTGCCCGGTCACCGGCCAGCCCGACTGGGGCAGCGTGCAGATCCACTACGTCGGGCCGCAGATCGATCATGCGGGCCTGCTGCGCTACATCATCTCGTTCCGCAATCACACGGGCTTTCACGAGCAGTGCGTCGAGCGGATCTTCCTCGACATCCTGCATGCGTGCAAACCGGTGAAGCTCGCGGTGTACGCGCGCTATACGCGTCGCGGCGGGCTCGACATCAACCCGTTCCGCACGAACTACAACCAGCCGATGCCGGATAACGCGCGGACGGCGCGGCAGTGACGGTGGCAGGCGAGCGGCAGACGCGAGCCCCAAACAGAACAGCCCGTTCGGCTCGCGCCGGACGGGCTGTTCTCCTGTGCGCGGGGAAGCGCGGCCGCGTTACTTCGCCGGCGCCTTGTAAGCGATGCAGTCGACCTCGACCTTGCAGTCGATGACCATGCTCGACTGCACGCACGCGCGGGCCGGCGGATGCTCGCCGAAGTACGACACGAACACCTTGTTGAACGACGCGAAATCGCGCGCGTCGTCGAGCCACACGCCGCAACGCACGACGTGCTCGAGGCCGTAGCCGGCTTCCTTCAGGATCGCGATCACGTTCTCGATCGTCTGCTTCGACTGCGTGACGATCCCGCCTTCGACGACCTCGCCGTTCACCATCGGCGTCTGGCCCGACACGTACAGCCAGCCGTCGGCTTCGACCGCACGCGCAAACGGCATCACCTGGCCGCCGGTACCCTTCGCTTCGCCTACGCCATATCGCTTCATCGTTTCACTCCTTGTTTTGTCGACCCGGGCAGGCGCTTCAGCGCTGACCCGAATCCCGTGCAACGCACGGTTGCGGATGCGCGTGCCGGCAGCGGCACACGCGGGAAGATCGGAACAACAGTCGCGTCCGGACTCAGAACGCAGCGTCGGCGCTCGCCGGCACGCGCTCGCCGCGCGCGACGAAACCGCCGGCGCGCTCGCCAGTCGGCTGGCCGTTCTCGTAGGTCAGCACGCCGTTCACCCACACGGCGTCGATCCCGTGCGCGGGCTGCTGCGGCTTCTCGAACGTCGCGGCGTCGATCACGCGCGCCGGATCGAACAGCACGAGATCCGCGTGATAGCCGACATGCACCTCACCGCGCCGCGCGATCCCGTAGCGGCGCGCGGACAACGACGTCATCTTGCGGATCGCCTCCTCGAGCGGCAGCAGGTTCGTGTCGCGCACGTAATGGCCGAGCACGCGCGGGAACGCGCCCCACAGCCGCGGGTGCGGCAGCGGATCGTTCGGCAGGCCGTCGGAACCAACCATCGTCGCGGGGTGCGACAGGATCCGCCGCACGTCGTCCTCGGACATGTTGTGGTACACGGCGCCCGCCGGGCGGATGCGCTGCGCGGCTTCCTGCTCGGTCACGCCCCAGTCGGCCGCGATCGCCTTCAGCAGCTTGCCCGCGACTTCCGGATGCGGCTCCGACCACGTGATCGTGATGTCGATGTCGCCCGTCACCTGCTTCAGGTCGAGCGTCGACGAGCTGCGGCTGTACGGATAGCAGTCGCAGCCGACCGGCTGGTAGCGGCGCGCGCCTTCGAGCGACGCGAGCACTTCGGTGCTGCGCCCCCAGTTCGACGGCCCCGCGCACTTCAGGTGCGAGATCACGACCGGCACCTGCGCATGGCGGCCGACGCGATACGCCTCGTCCATCGCGTCGAGGATCGCGTCGAACTCGGTGCGCATGTGCGTCGTATACAGCGCGCCCGCATTCGCGAGCGGCTCGGCGAGCGCCATCACTTCCTCGGTCGGCGCCGCGAACGCGGAACCGTACGCGAGGCCCGACGACAAGCCGAGCGCACCGTTCGCGAGCGCCTCCTCGAGCTGCGCGCGCATCGCGGCAATTTCGCCGCCGGTCGCCGCGCGGTCGAGGCGGTCCATCTGGTTGTTGCGCAGCGCCGTGTGGCCGACGAGCGCCGCGACGTTCACGGCCGGACGCGCGGCGTTCACGGCCGCGACGTAGTCGGCGAAGGTCGGGTACTGGAACGCGCCGCGCTCGCCGAGCAGGTTCATCGGGTCGGGCGGATCGCCCGCGAGCGTCACCGGCGACGCGCTGATCCCGCAGTTGCCGACGATCACGGTCGTCACGCCCTGCGAGATCTTCGGCAGCATCTGCGGCGCGCGGATCACGTGCGTGTCGTCGTGCGTGTGCACGTCGACGAAGCCCGGCGCGAGCGCGCGGCCGTTCGCATCGACGACGGTCTCGGCGAGCCAGTTCGACAGGTTGCCGATCGCCGCGATCACGCCGTTGCGGATCGCGACGTCGCGCGTGACGGGCGGTGCGCCGGTGCCGTCGTACAACTGCGCGCCGACGATCAGTGTATCGGCGGCTTCGGGATGCGAATGCATGGTCAGTCTCCTACCGGTTGACGGTCTCCGCCGCCGCGATGCGCATCGAGCGCATGCTTGATGCGGCGCAGCGATTCTCGGCCCGCATCGCCGAGCCGCAGCGCGACTCCGGTGACGAGCACGTCGATCGCCATCATCATCGCGTAGCGCGACGTCGACGGCTTGTAAATGAAATCGGTTTCGAACGCGACGACCGGGATCAGGTGGTCGGCGAGCTTCGCGAGCGGCGAAGCCGGCGCGGTGATCGCGATCAGCTTCGCGCCGTAGCGCTTCGCGAGCCGGCAGCTCTCGAGCAGCTCGGGCACGCGCCCGCTCACCGACAGCGCGACGACGACCGCGTCGCGCGACAGCGTCGCGGACACCATCCGCTGCAGCAGGCTGTCCTGGTAGCTCGCGACCGGCCGGCCGAAGCGCACGAGCCGGAAGCGCAGCTCGTCGGCGAGCATGGTCGAGCCGCCGCCCTGCCCGTACACGTAGATCATCTTCGCGCCGGCGAGCAGGTCGGCCGCCGCGTCGAACGACGTGTTGCGCAGCAGTTGGTGGTTGTGCGCGAGCGCCACGCGGATCTCGTCGTAAACGACCGATGCGGGGCTCGCGTCGGCGGCCGGTGCATCGTCGGACGGCACCAGAAAACGCTGGCCGACGGCCGCCGCCTGCGCGACGAGCACCTTCAATTCGCGCACGTCCCGGCAGCCGACGGCCTTCGCGAAACGCGTGACCGTCGCGACGCTGACCTCCGCGTCGCGCGCGAGCGCGCCGATGCTCGCATGCGCGGCGCGTGCGAGATCGGCGAGGATGAACGTGGCGACCTTGCGCTCGGCATCGCGCAACTCGGGCGCGCATTCGGCGATCCTCGCGACGATGTCGAGGACCGGCGGGGTGGCCGAAGCCGGATGGGGCTCGGCCGCGAGCGGAGCGGACGGGGTGGCGGGCGTATTCATCTGCGGAAAAGGTTCGAAGCCTGATGTTACTAAATAACATCACCGCGCCGATGCTACTTTCTGTACCATCGGCATGTCAACTTCAGTGCAATGCATAGTGATGATGGAGCGGGATGACATGAAAGTTACAAACTATCAGGAAGCGACGATCGATCCTTTCGGCAAGGGACTCGGCAACCTGCCGAGCGCCAGCGTGCCGCTCGGCGACGCGGGCCGCCTCGAGTGGAACCTGCTCGCGGAAGACGTCAGCCTGCCGGCTGCCGTGCTTTACGAGGACCGCATCGAACACAACCTGAACTGGATGCAGGCGTTCGTCCAGCAGTATGGCGTCAAGTTCGCGCCGCACGGCAAGACGACGATGGCGCCGCAACTGTTCCGCCGCCAGCTCGACGCCGGTGCGTGGGGCATCACGCTCGCGACCGCGCACCAGACGCAGGCCGCGTATCACGGCGGCGTGCGGCGCGTGCTGCTCGCGAACCAGCTCGTCGGCCGCCAGAACATGACGATCATCGCCGGGCTACTGTCCGATCCCGACTTCGAATTCTTCTGCCTCGTCGATTCCGCCGACAGCGTCGACCAGCTCGGCCGCTTCTTCGGCGACGCGAAAAAAACGCTGAACGTGTTGCTCGAACTCGGCGTGCCGGGCGGCCGCGCGGGCGTGCGCGACGCCGCGCAGCGCGAGGCCGTGCTCGCCGCGCTCGCGCGCTATCCGGACACGCTGAAGCTGGCCGGCATCGAACTCTACGAAGGCGTGCTGAAGGAGGAAGGCGAGATCCGCGCGTTCCTGCAGGACGCGGTCGCGCTCACGCGCGAGCTGGCCGGCGCGGGCCGCTTCGCGCGCACGCCGGCGATCCTGTCCGGCGCCGGTTCGGCGTGGTACGACGTGGTCGCGGAAGAATTCGCGAAGGCGTCCGACGCGGGCTTCGCGGAAGTCGTGCTGCGTCCGGGCTGCTACCTGACGCACGACGTCGGCATCTACAAGAAGGCGCAAACCGACGTGTTCGCGCGCAACCCGATCGCACGCACGATGGGCGAAGGGCTGCTGCCCGCGCTGCAGCTGTGGGCGTACGTGCAGTCGGTGCCGGAGCAGAATCGCGCGATCGTCGCGCTCGGCAAGCGCGACGCGGCGTTCGACGCAGGCCTGCCCGAGCCGGCGCGCCACTTCCGCCCGGGCCGCGACACTGCGCCGCGCGACGTCGCCGCCGCCGAAGGCTGGGCAGTGACCGGGATGATGGACCAGCACGCGTACCTGCAGATCCCGTCAGGCGCGGACGTGAAGGTCGGCGACATGGTCGCGTTCGACATCTCGCACCCGTGCCTGACGTTCGACAAGTGGCGCCAGGTGCTCGTGCTCGATCCGCAGTTCCGCGTGACGGAAGTGGTCGAAACGTTCTTCTGATGCATATTGCGCGCGCCGCTCCGCCGCTCGCGCGGGGCGGTCGTCACGCGCGCTTCAATCTGCCGGAGTACACTGCGCTTTCGTCCTCGGGGCCATTGCGCGCCGCGCAACGGCGCCTCGACACCGTTGCGCCCTTCTGCCGCACGCGGCGTGAACGGGCCCTCAACGCTGCTTCACTGGAGAAAGCCATGGCCGCGAAAAAGATCCTGTTCCTGACCGGCGATTTCGCCGAAGACTACGAAACGATGGTGCCGTTCCAGGCGCTGCAGGCCGTCGGCCACCATGTCGACGCAGTCTGCCCTGGCAAGCGCGCGGGCGACAAGATCAAGACCGCGATCCACGATTTCGAGGGCGACCAGACCTACACCGAGAAGCCCGGCCACCAGTTCACGCTGAACGCGGCGTTCGACGACGTCGATGCATCGCGCTACGACGCGCTCGCGATCGCGGGCGGCCGTGCGCCGGAATACCTGCGACTCGACCCGAAGGTGATTTCGCTCGTGCGCGCGTTCGCCGAAGCCGGCAAGCCGATCGCCGCGATCTGCCACGCGGCGCAACTGCTCGCGGCCGCCGACGTGATCCGCGGCAAGCGCATCTCGGCCTACCCGGCCTGCGCGCCCGAGGTGAAGCTCGCGGGCGGCGAATACGCGGATATCCCGGTCGATGCGGCCGTGACCGACGCGCCGTTCGTCACCGCGCCCGCGTGGCCCGCGCATCCGGCATGGCTCGCGCAGTTCCTCGCGCTGCTGGGAACGCGCATCGAGCTGTGAACGTGAAGTGAATTGAGATGAATTGAAGCGCCGGCCGGTGGCGGGACTTCGTGCCCGCTTACTGGTCGCGATCGGTCGCGGCCGCGGCGTGTATGCACCTGCCCGCGCCGCGCCTCAGCGTGCGACCGGCGTCGAGCCGACGTCCGCGATCCGCGATTCCAGCATCGCCAGCGCACCCGACAGCGCGTTCAGCACGTCGTCCGGCAACTGCGCCACCGTCTGTTCGAGAAACGCCTTGCGGCGCGGCAGGCATGCGTCGAACGCGGCGCGGCCGTCGTCCGTCAGCGTCACGTTGGTCACGCGGTTGTCGCGTGCGTCGGATTCGCGCTCGATCCAGCCGAGCGCGTCGAGCGACTTCAACTGGCGCGTGAGCGCGCCCGGATCGATGCGCAGCACTTCGACGAGCTTCTTCTGCGACGAATGCCCGCCCATCGTGTGCAACGCGACCATGATGCGCCAGCGCGGCATCGGCTGCCCGACGTGCGCTTCGAACGCGGTCATGAACGCGCGATACGTGCGTCCGAATTGCTGCAAGATCGCGACGCGGTCCTGTTCTTCCATGCGCTGATTTCGTTTCCGGTGAATCGTTGAATCGTTAATCGGCCGCGACGTGCGGCTCGATCTTGCGCCGCAGCGCGATCGGCGGCACGCGGCGGCACTGCCACACCGCCACCATGGCGACGACGGCCGCCATCGCGACGCCCAGGTGAATCGCACTGACGAGCGATTCGCGGGCCGCTTCCAGCAGCAGCGCGCCATTATGCCCGGCGCGCGTCAGCTCGGCGACGAGACCGCTTTGCGCCGCGCGGTCGATCAGGATCTGCGGATCGGCGAGCTGCGCATGCCACTGCATCGCATGGTCGGCCGCGAGGGCATCGCGCACACCGCCCGAATACATCTGGTTGACGAGCGTGCCCGTCAGCGCGGTGCCGATCATCCCGCCGACCATCCGCAGCGACTGCAGCAGCGCCGTCGCGATGCCGAGGTGCTCGCGGCCGGCCGCCTGTTGCGCGAACACGGTGAGGTTCGGCAGCACGAAGCCGAGACCGATGCCGCCCGCGACCATCAACGCCATCAGCATCCAGGTCGGCGTCGTGTGCGTCGACACGACGATGCCCGCGCATGCGATCGCGAACAGCACGAAGCCGACGTGCAGCATCGCGTTCGGATTGCGGATGCGCGTGACGACGCGGCCGTTCATGATGCTGCCGATCGTGATGAACACGACGAGCGGCGTGATCACGAGCCCGGCCTCCCTCGGCGACATCCCGAAGCCGCCCTGGAACAGCAGCGGCGCATAGAACAGCAGCGAGAACATCGAGAAGCCGGCGAGGATCGCGAGCAGGAACAGCGTCGACAGCGCGCGGTTGCCGAACATGTCGAACGGCAGAATCGGCTGCGCACAGCGCTTCTCCCAGTGCCACAGGCCGACGCCGGCCCCGACCGCGACGACGAGCAGCAGCGACGCCCAGCTCGCGACGCCGTACTTCGGCAGCCATTCGACGAACAGTTGCAGCGCGCCGAGCGACAGCGCGATCAGCAGCGCGCCCGGCCAGTCGAGCCGCATCTTGCGATCGTGCTCGACGTGGCGCAGGTGCGGCAGGTAGCGCCACACGAACAGCAGCGACAGCAGGCCGACCGGCAGGTTCACGTAGAACACCGAGCGCCAGCCGAACGACTGGGTCAGCACGCCGCCGAGCGACGGGCCGACCGCGTTCGCGATGCCGAATGCGGAGCTCATCAGCACCTGCCAGCGCAGCCGCACGACCGAATCGGGGAACAGGTCGGGAATGCACGCGAACGCGGTGCCGACCAGCATCCCGCCGCCGATCCCCTGCAGCCCGCGCGCGAGCACGAGGCTCAGCATGTCGTTGGCCATCCCGCACAGCACGGACGCGCCGGTAAACACGACGATCGACACGATCACGAACGGCTTGCGGCCGTAATAGTCGCCGAGGCGGCCGAAGATCGGCACCGTGATCACGGAACTGAGCAGGTACGAGGTCGCGACCCACGCGTACAGGTCGAAGCCCCTCAACTCGGCGACGATGGTCGGCAGCGCGGTGCCGACGACGGTCTGGTCGAGCGCGACGAGCATCGTGACGAACGAGAGCCCGATCATCGCCAGCAGCGATTCGCGGAACGGCAGGACTTGCCCGCTCGAATGGTGGGCGGCAGTGTGGACGGCCATTTTTTGTCGATGCAACTTTTGATGAGTCAAACAATCTCAAAATTCTAGCATGCCGGAGTACGGAGTAATCTAGGCCGGCGATGGTCAACCCGCCCCGGCCACGAAGGAGAAGAATGGAACCGATTTCAATCACCCCCGCGACGACGCTGTCGCCGGAGGATCGGGACGCGCTGCGGCGCGCGAAGCAGGTGCTGGAAAGCCCGTCGCTGACGATGAAGCTGACGGGCGTGCTCGGCGCGCCGGTCGAGAAAATGATCGCGCGGCTGCCTGATTTCGCGACCGGCAAGATCAACGATGCGACGCAGCTCGCGCTGCGCAAGTGCCTGAACATCGCGCTGCGCACGCTCGGCAAGCCGCAGGCGCCGGACGCCGAGCCCGAGAAACCCAGCAACCTGCTGCACAAGCTTGCAGTCGCGACGACCGGCGCGGCGGGCGGCGCGTTCGGCTTTCTCGCGCTGCCGGTCGAGCTGCCGGTGACGACCACGCTGATCTTCCGCTCGGTGTGCGACATCGCGCGCAGCGAGGGCGAGGATCTCGCATCGGTGGAGTCGCAGTTGCAATGCCTGGCCGTGCTCGGCATGGGCGGCAACCCGGACAAGCAGGAAGAGGACGCCGATCTCGGCTATTTCGTGCTGCGCGGCGCGCTCGCGCAGGCGATCTCGAAGGCGTCGTCGGACATCACGACGAAAGGCATCGGAGCGCACAGTTCGGCGGCCGTGTTCAAGCTGGTACAGACGGTGGCATCGCGCTTCTCGGTGCAGGTGACCGAGCAGATGGCCGCGAAGTCGATCCCGGCGATCGGCGCCGTGCTCGGCGCGACCGTCAACACGCTGTTCATCGACCACTTCCAGCAGATGGCGCACGGTCACTTCACCGTGCGCCGCCTCGAGCGCAAGTACGGCTCGGTGGCCGTCAAGGCCGCCTATCAGGCAACCGACGCGTCGCCGACGCACTGAACCGCGCGTTCGACCGCGACGCGGCGCAGGAACGCGGCCGCACGGTCGAGCGCATCGCACGCTTCCGGCACCATCGGCGCGTAAAGCTGCCACACGTGCGGCATGTCCGGCCACACCTCGATCTCCACCGGCACGCCGGCCGCCTTCGCCTTGTCGGCGACCCGGCGCGAATCGTCGAGCATCACCTCGGTGCTGCCGACCTGGATATACAGCGGCGGCAGGCCCGTGAAATCCGCATAGAGCGGCGACGCGTACGGATTCGTCGCCGGCGCGTCGCCGAGGTACAGCTTCGCGGCCTTCGCCAGCGCGGCGCCGGCGAACATCGGATCGGCGCCGTCGTTGGTGCGCATCGTCTCGCCCGTACCGGCCAGGTCGGTCCACGGCGAGAACAGGATCGCACCGGCCGGCAACGGCTCGCCGCGGTCGCGCAGCGCGACGAGCGTCGCGAGCGCGAGGCCGCCGCCCGCCGAATCGCCGCCGACCACGATCGACCCGGGCGGCGTGCCGAGCGCCAGCATCTGTCGATATGCGGCCAGCGCATCGTCGAGCGCGGCCGGGAAGCGGTTTTCCGGTGCGAGCCGGTAGTCGAGCGAGAACGAGCGCACGCCCGCACGCTTCGTCAGGCCGAACACGAGCGGCCGATGGGTCTTCGTCGAACAGAAGTAATAGCCGCCGCCGTGGAAATACAGCAGCGTGCGGCCGGGGCCGCGACCCGCGCCCGCATCGGTGCGTTCGAGCCATTCGCCGCGCAACGGCGCGTCGCCCGCGCCGTAGCACCGGCGCAGCCGGTAGCCCGAAGGCGCGCGGCGCGGCACGGCCGTCCGCAGGTCGGCAAAGCGCCGTGCGCGGGCGGGGTCGAGCACCTCGCGCGTGGTCTCGGGACGAAACTGCCTGCGCAGCAGCCAGCAGGCGAACTTGCTTTGCCAACTCATCGGACGCGCTCCGTAATCGCAGTGTGACGATGGTACGTGCGATCGTTTCCGTGCCGCTCGAAAGGGGCCTCTATATCAAACGCCGGCCCTCAGCTCGCCGGCATCACCTGGCCGCGAATCTCGCCGGACGGGTGCTCCTTCGTATGGACGTTGAAGTACCATTTGCCGCCCATCAGGTCGGTCACCTGCGCGTCGGTGAGCTCCTTCGAGCCCTTGATCGGGCTCGCCAGCTCGTCCTTCGGAATCGGCACCTGCACGCCGGCGTTCTGGCCGACCGGCGCGGGCCCGTGGAAATGCGCGGCGGTGGCCGGCCCCGTGAGGTGTTCGTAAGTCACCGTCCACTGCAGCATGTGCGTGGCCGTGTCGTAGGTGGCGTGGACCGCGCCCGAGCCCTTGGTCGCCGTCGGCGGCACTTCGCTCGACGGCTGGAGATTGGCGGACAGGCGCACCGTTTCGGCGGCGGCGCTGCCGGCGGCCAGCACGCCCGCGAGTAACGCGACCTGGAGCAAACGCAGCTTAAGCATGGACTCTCCTTGCACGACGTTTTACGCCGCCCGAACGGGGGCGTTACGTGATGGTAGTCGATCCGACAGCCTGTCGACCATTCGTACCGTGGATCGCACCCGGCCGGGCGCGCCGGGCATCGTCGATGCGGATCGCACGCCCACGCAGCCTGCCGAAACCTGGAAGAGACCTTTGCAGCCTGACACCTGAATCCGCGCACGGCCTTTCGCTACACTTCGTCTCACAGTTGCTTGTTTCCTTCGTCCGAAGGAGTCTGCGAGTATTCACGCGGCCACCCGGCCGCGTTTTTTTTGCCCGCGCCGCGCGGCCTGGCGACGCGGCATACCGGCATCGCGAAGCGAACTCGTACTCGTACCCGCCGGATGACAAGCATGACGAAGCAGTTTCCGCTGCCGCTCCTTCGCATCGCATCTCGCGCAGCCCATCCTGTCGTGCGGCGCGAAGACGCGCACGCACCGTGGTCACGACGCGGAACAGGGTATTGCGCAAACCCTCATCGACACGTCATCGCATGCGCGTGACAATGACGACGTCCGATCGTGACTGGAAGTGAACCGTGCCGGCCCGTCGTCCACTGCCCCGCCCGCCCCGACCTCTCCGCGTCCGCCCGATGCTGGCGGGCCTGTGTTCCGTTGCCGCGCTCTACGGCGCGCCTGCCGATGCGCAGGAATTCTCGCTGTTCGCCGGCTCGCTGTGGGGCGGCGGCGGCCGCTCGTACTCGTGGGCGTTCGACTATCAGGAAGGCCTGAGCGCACACACCGCGCTCGGCTTCACCTGGCTCAACGAAGGCCACATTCCGAATCACCACCGCGACGGCCAGGCCGTGCAGTTCTGGGGCCGCATGCCGCTCGAGAACCGCCGCTTCGTGCTGTCGGCCGGCGTCGGCCCGTATCGCTACTTCGATACGGTGCCGGTCGCCCAAGGCGGCGGCTACTCGAACACGCACGGCTGGGGCGTGCTGATGAGCGTGCGCGCCGCGTACTACACGTCGCACCGCTGGCTCGCGCAGCTTCAGTTGAACCGCACTCAGGTGTTCAGCGGCCCCGCGACGACGTCGGTGATATTCGGCGTCGGCTACCAGCTCGATGCGCCCGACACGCCGGGCCCGCGCGACACCGCGCTGCCGCGCACGCGCAAGGTCACGGACAACGAGGTCACCGCGATGCTCGGCGAGACGATCCTCAACAGCCGCTCGTCGCCGTCGACGCTCGGCGGCAGCCTCGAATACCGGCGCGGCCTCACGCGCTCGGTCGACTGGACGGCGACGTGGCTGTACGAAGGCGCGAAACAGGGCATCCGCCGCAACGGGATTGCATCGGAGCTGTGGCTCACGCGCGCGTTCCTGAACGACAAGGTCACGCTGGCGGCCGGCGTCGGCGGCTATTTCGCGGTCAACGAGCGCAACCGGGAAGGACAACCCGGGCCCAGCGACGGCCGGCTCTCGGGCATCGTGTCGATCTCGGCCAGCTACCGGCTCTCCGATCGCTGGCTCACGCGCATCACGTGGAACCGCGTGGTCACGCGCTACAACCGCGACACCGACGTGATCCAGGCCGGCCTCGGCTACCGCTTCTAGCGGCCGCGCGGCCGCCCCGCGTCACGCGCGATAGCCGGGGTCGATGCGATCGACGATGCGCTGCAACGCGTCGAACGCGTCCTGCCCCGCGCCATGCTTCGGGTCGAAATTCAGCGAATCCCGAACGCACGCTTCCAGCACGGGCGGCGCAATCGGCAGCGCGTCGCCGATCGCGTGCGTGGCAACCTGAACCTCGCACGCGCGATTGAGCAGCCACATCAGCGAGAACGTCTGCGCGAGCGTCGCGCCGATCGTCACCGGTCCGTGATTGCGCAGCAGCAGCACGGGCCGCCCGCCGGCACTCTCGACGATGCGCCGCCCCTCCTCCAGATGCACGGTGATGCCCTCGAAGTCGTGATACGCGACCTTCCCGTACAACTGCGCGGAATAGAAATTGGAGAACGACAGCCCGTCGCGCGAACAGCACACGGCCATCGCGGGCGTCGTGTGCACATGCATCACGCAGTGCGCATCGGGCAGCGCCGCATGGATCGCACTGTGGAACGTGAAGCCGGCCGGATTGATCGGCCAGTCGGAATGACCGATCACATTGCCGTCGATGTCGATCTTCACGAGGTTCGACGCGCACACCTCGCTGTAATGGAGCCCGAACGGATTGATCAGGAAATGCCCGTCCTCGCCCGGCACGCGCAGCGAGATATGGTTGTAGATCAGCTCGGTCCAGCCGAGATGATTGAAGATGCGGTAGGCCGCCGCGAGCTGCACGCGCGCCTGCCATTCGGCTTCGGAGAAACGGGCGGGACGCGTGAACGGCTGGTTCGGTACACGTTGCATGGGGAACTCCGGTTGCGGATGTGAGCGGTGCGCATGGCGCGAGCCGTCCGGCGGCACCGTCACGCCGACGCGATAGTTGCGCACACAACCATATCACCTTTCCCCGCGCACCGGTAACGCGGGTTTAGCCGGAGCGCTGCCGTCCTCCTGAGGCCCGTTCACGCCAATGGCGGGCTTGCGCTCGCCCTAAAGCTGGTCGTCGACCGGCAGCAGCGTGAAGATGCCGGTCATCAGGTTGCGCAGCAGGCCCGCGTGCGGATCGACGTGATAGGTGGTCGGCAGGCCGTCGTCCGTGCCCGTCCACTCGAGTTCGGGCGGGCCGCCGCCCGCCGGCGTCGCGAGGCTCACGCGATAGCTTTCGTCCGGCTGCGTCACGCGCGCGAAGATCGTCGCGGCCTGCTGCGCGAGCGCCGGACTGTGGATCACGAGCGCCAGTTCGGTATTCAGGTGCGCTGAGCGCGGATCGAGGTTCATCGAGCCGATCACGAGAATCTTCCGGTCGATCACATACGCTTTCGTGTGCAGGCTGGCCCGCGAGCGCGACCCGAACAGGCGCGGGCGCTGCCGGCCGGGCTGCGCCTTGAACTCGTACAGCTCGACGCCGTGCTGCAGCAGCGGCACGCGGTACGGCCCGTAGCCGGCCTGCACGGCAACCGCGTCGGTCGCGGCGAGCGAATTCGTCAGGATCGCGACGCGCACGCCGCGCGCGGTCGTGTCGCCGAGAATCTTCACGCCCGCGTCGTGTGGCACGAAATACGGCGAGAACGCGAGGAATTCCTGCTGCGCGCCGCGCGTCAGCTCGACGAGGCGCCGCATCGGCGGGCTCACGTACGCGTCGTCCGGCTGCGCGACCTTGTCGGGCGCGTCGGCCTTGAACTCGGCCGGCGCCCACACGAGCGCGAACTCGTCGCGCGCGATCTGCTGCGCGAGCGGCGTCGCGTTCAGCGGCTTCGCGTTGTACGGATCGGCGTTCTGGCGCCAGTGCTTGCGCAGCTCGTCGCGCATCGCGTCGAGATCCTTCGGATCGAACGACTGGTGATTCAGCACGCGCAGCGGATAACTGCTCGCGCTTGCCCAGTAGGTGTCGAAGCTCGCCGAGATGTCGTTCGTCACGGCGCCGGCGGCGAGCACGTCGAGATCGCGGAACTGCAGCGTCGGGCTCGCGCTGAAATATTCGTCGCCGAGATTGCGGCCGCCGACGATCGCGATCTGGTTGTCCGCGATCATCGCCTTGTTGTGCATCCGGCGCGTGAAGCTGTCGATGCGCGTGAAGAAGTTGGTCGTGCGCTCGACCATGCGCTGCCGCGACGCGCCGAACGGGTTGAACACGCGGATCTCGATGTTCGGGTGCGTGTTCAGCGCGGCCATGATGCGATCGATGTCGCGGAAGTTCAGGTCGTCCACCAGCATCCGCACGCGCACGCCGCGATCGGCCGCGTAGAGCGCCGCGGCGAGCAGCAGCTTGCCGGTCGCGTCCTCGGTCGCGATGTAGTACTGCATGTCGAGCGTCTTCGTCGTGGCGCGTGCGAGCGCGATGCGCATCTGCAGCGCCTCGGCGCCGTCCGCCAGCAGCCGGAAACCCGACTGGCCCGGATGCGCGGTCCCGGGCGCGGCCAGCGCGTCGCGCAGCGGCGTCGCGGCATCGGGCGGCAATGCATGGGAAACCGGGCGATCGAGCGTGGTGGCGGGCGGATGCGTCGCGCACGCGGCGACGAACGACAGCAGCACGCAGACGGCCAGCGCACGAACCGGGCGGCATGCGGCGCGCCACGACAGCGCGGCCGGCGCGCGCCGGATGAAAGACGTGAGCACGGAAGCTTCCTCGACTGGCGGAACAACGGTCCGCATTCGCCGCGGCGCGCGGCTGGCGGGCGGTTCCAGCCGATTCTAGTGGGCGCCCGACGAACCGGTCAATCGCGCGGGCGGCGCCCCGCTGCTGCGGGCGGCATGGGCGGCCGGCGAATGACCGCGTGCCTGGCGTCGATGTCCGATCATCCCGGATCCGTCCGCCGGGCGGCCCGCGCACCGAGGCGGTCCGACCAATCTCATGCCGCGTCGCCGCTGCGCTCGAAATGGCTGCGCACGTAGTCGATATGCGTCTGCATCGCGGTGCGCGCCTCTTCGGGCCGGTGCGCGCAAATCGCGTCGCATACGACGCGGTGCTGCAGCAACAGCAGCTCGGACGCCTGCTCGTCGTCCGTCGTCATGCCCGCCACGTTGATCGAGATGTGCTCGCGCAGCATCCCGATCACGCTCGTATGCAGGTGCAGGAACATCGTGTTGTGCGATGCGCGTGCGATCGCCTCGTGCAGCTTCGCGTCGGTCGCGGCCTCGACGGCCGCGTCGTCGTTCGCATGCGCGGTTTCGAGTTCGCGCAGCAGCGTGCGGATCCGGCGCCGGTCGTTCGCATCGGCCCGCAGCGCGGCGAAATACGCGGTCGCGCCTTCGAGCACGCGGCGGAATTCGAGGATGTCGTCGCGCAGCGCCGGATGATCGGCAACCAGTTGGCCCCACGGCGACGCGATGCCCGCGCGCAACTGGTCCGTCACGTAGACGCCCGCGCCGCGCCGGCTCTGCAGCAGCCCGCGCGCGACGAGCCGCTGGGTCGCCTCGCGCACCGTATTGCGCGCGACGCCGTACTGCTGCGCGAGCACCCGCTCGGCCGGCAGGCGCGCACCGGCCGGCCAGGTGCCGTCGAGCAGCGCCGTCTCGATCTTGCGCATCACCACTTCGGTCCGGCCCCGTGCCGTCATCGCTGCCATCGTCGCGTCTCCCTCCGGAATGCCCGTCGCGCCGATTGGCCCAACCAATTTGAGCTACGGCGCCGTCGCGGGAATTATGCAGCGAAATCGTCGTCCCGCATGCCGGGCCGTCGCCACTGGAGCGAGACATGAACGAAAGGCAGTACCCCGCCGCCGCCGCCGCGCACGTCTATCTGTTCGCGACCTGCCTGGTCGACCTGTTCGTCCCCGAAGCGGGGCTCGACGCGGTTCGCCTGCTGGAGCGCGAGGGCCTGACCGTCCACTATCCGCGCGGCCAGAGCTGCTGCGGGCAGCCGGCCTACAGCAGCGGCAATCCCGACGAAGCGCGCCGCGTCGCGGCCGCGCAGCTCGACCTGTTCGCCGAACCGTGGCCCGTGATCGTGCCGTCCGGCTCGTGCGCGGGCATGATCCGTCACCATTGGCCGGCGCTGTTCGCCGACGATCCCGTCCACGGCCCGAAGGCGCGGGCAATCGCGGAGCGGACCTACGAACTCGCAGAATTCCTCATCCATGTGCTCGACGTGCAACTCGACGCGGCCGCGGCAAGCGCCGGGCCCGACGAGCGCGTCGTGCTGCACACGTCGTGCGCGGCGCGCCGCGAGATGGGCACGCGCGGGCACGGCGTCGCGCTCGTCGACGCGCTGCCGGGCGTGACGCGGATCGAACACGAACGCGAATCCGAATGCTGCGGCTTCGGCGGCACGTTCTCGCTGAAGCATCCCGACATCTCCGGCGCGATGGTGCACGACAAGGTCGCGTCGGCCTGCGCGACCGGCTGCGACCGGCTCGTATCCGCGGACTGCGGCTGCCTGCTGAACATCGGCCACGCAGCGACCAAGGCCGGCGCGCAGCTGCCGGTCGAGCATCTCGCGAGCTTCCTGTGGCGGCGCACGGCCGGTGCCGCGTCACTGCGCGGAGACAAGCGATGAGCGCGCGCGCCGCGATTCTCGCGCGCCTGCGCGCCGCCGCCCCGGGCGTCGCCGCGACGGCCGCCGCCGCGCTCGACGCACGCATCGACACGCATTACGACACGGGCCGCACATCGGCCGCGCGCGATCCGCTCGCGCTCGCATCGGCGATGCAGGCCGCGCTCGCCGCATCGCACGCGGAAGTCTGGTGCGCGACCGACGACGAATGGCCCGCTCAGCTCGCCGCGCGTCTCGCCGACGCCGGCGTGCGCCGCCTGCTGCTCGACCCGGCGCGCGCCGAATCCGCGGCGCTCGCCCGCGCGCTGTCCGATGAGATCGCGCCCGTGCCGTTCGACCGGCCGATCGACGCGTGGAAGGCCGAACTGTTCGACACGATCGATGCGGGCTTCACCGTCGCCCGCTCGGGCATTGCGGCAACCGGCACCGTCGTGGTCGCACCCGACGCCGGCACCCCGCGCACGGTGTCGCTGGTGCCGCCGCTGCATGTCGCGCTCGTCCACGCGAACACGCTGCACGCGGACCTGCACGAAGCCGTGCACGCGGAGCGCTGGCACGCCGGCATGCCGACCAACCTGGTGCTGGTGTCCGGGCCGTCGAAGACGTCCGACATCCAGCAGACGCTCGCTTATGGCGCGCACGGCCCGCGCCGGCTGTGGGTCGTGATCGTCACCGATCCGGCTGCCAATGCCGATGCCACGGCCGCCCGGCCGGCCGCAACCGCTTGCGAGGAGCTGCCGCGATGAGCGACCACACGCTGCAATTCGTCGCCCCCGGCGACTTCAAGGCCCGCGCGCGCGCAGCGCTCGACGATCCGGCGCTGCGCCGGAGTTTTCGCGGTGCGATGGACTTCCTGCAGGACAAGCGCGCGACGCAATTCCCCGACGACGCCGAGCTGCAGCAGTTGCGCGATCTCGGTGAAGCCGTGCGCCAGCACGCGCTCGCGCAGTTGCCGGCGCTGCTCGAGCGGCTGGAGGCGAAGCTCGTCGAAGCTGGCGTGCACGTGCACTGGGCCGAGACGGCCGCCGACGCGAACGCGATCGTGCTCGGCATCGCGCAGGCGAAGAAGGCACGCCGCGTGATCAAGGGCAAGTCGATGGCGAGCGAGGAAATCGAGCTGAACCATTACCTCGCGGATCACGGCGTCGACTGCATCGAGTCCGACATGGGCGAGTTCATCGTGCAGCTCGCGGGCGAGAAGCCGTCGCATATCGTGATGCCGGCGATCCACAAGACGCGCGGCGACATCGCCGGCTTGTTCGAGAAACACATCCCCGGCACGCGCTACACGGAGGACGTCGACGAGCTGATCCAGACCGGCCGGCGCGCGCTGCGCCGCGCGTTCGCGGACGCGGACATCGGCCTGTCCGGCGTGAACTTCGCGGCGGCCGACACGGGCACGCTGTGGCTCGTCGAGAACGAAGGCAACGGCCGTCTGTCGACGACGGTGCCCGACACGCACATCGCGATCATGGGGATCGAGAAGGTCGTCGAGAAGCTCGAGCACATCGTGCCGCTGTCGAGCCTGCTCACGCGCTCGGCCACCGGCCAGGCGATCACGACCTACTTCAACCTGATCTCGGGCCCGCGCCGCGACGGCGAACGCGACGGCCCGCGCGAACTGCATCTCGTGCTGCTCGACAACGGCCGCACGCAGGCCTACTCGGACGAACAGCCGCGTGCGACGCTGCAGTGCATCCGCTGCGGCGCGTGCATGAACCACTGCCCCGTCTACACGCGCATCGGCGGCCACGCCTACGGGACGACCTACCCGGGGCCGATCGGCAAGATCATCTCGCCGCACCTGCTCGGCCTCGACGCGACGGCCGACCTGCCGACCGCGTCGACGCTGTGCGGCGCATGCGGCGAGGTATGCCCGGTCCGGATCCCGATCCCGCAACTGCTCGTGCGGCTGCGCACCGAGGCGAACCGCAAGCCCGACGAACCCGTCGCGCATCCGCTGCGCGGCCAGGGCGCGAACTACAACCGCGCGGAAGACCTCGTGTGGCGCTTCTGGTCGGGCGCGTTCGCGCATCCGCGCGCGTACCGCGCGTTCCGCTGGGCGGCGACCCGCCTGCGTGCGCTGACGCCCGCGAAACAGATGGGCTGGACGCAGCACCGCACGCCGCTCGAACCGGCGCCGCGCAGCCTGTCCGACCTGCTGCGCGCACGCGGCCAGCCCGAATAGAACACCGCTTTCCCGACCGTACCCATAGAGATACAGACACAGATGGAGGAGACAACCATGCAGGTTTGGCATCAGATCTACACCCCGCTCGGCAGCCTCGGGCTGTCGGCGTTCGTCGCCGCGATACCGATCATCTTCTTTTTCGTCGCGCTGGCCGCGCTGCGGATGAAGGGCCACGTGGCCGCCGCGATCACGCTGCTGCTGTCGCTCGGCGTCGCGATCCTCGCGTACGGGATGCCCGTGCCGCAGGCGCTCGCGGCGGCCGGCTTCGGCTTCGCATACGGCCTGTGGCCGATCGCGTGGATCATCGTCGCGGCCGTGTTCCTGTACAAGATCGTCGTGAAGACGGGCCAGTTCGACATCATCCGCGCATCCGTGCTGTCGATCACCGACGACCAGCGCCTGCAGATGCTGCTGATCGGCTTTTCGTTCGGCGCATTCCTCGAAGGCGCGGCCGGCTTCGGCGCGCCCGTCGCGATCACGGCCGCGCTGCTCGTCGGCCTCGGCTTCAAGCCGCTGCACGCGGCCGGGCTGTGCCTGATCGCGAACACCGCGCCGGTCGCGTTCGGTGCGATGGGCATCCCGATCATCGTCGCCGGGCAGGTGACGGGCATCGACCCGTTCCATATCGGCGCGATGGCCGGCCGCCAGTTGCCGCTGCTGTCGCTCGCGGTGCCGTTCTGGCTCGTGTTCATGATGGACGGGCTGCGCGGCGTGCGGCAGACCTGGCCGGCCGCGCTCGTCGCGGGCGGCAGCTTCGCCGTCACGCAGTACTTCACGTCGAACCACATCGGGCCCGAACTGCCGGACATCACGTCGTCGCTCGTCAGCCTGGTCGCGCTCGCGACGTTCCTGAAGGTGTGGCAGCCGCGCACCGCGAAGCAGCCGGCAGGCGGCATCGTCGCGTCCGGCGGCGGCGCGGCGCTGGCCGGTTTCGGCGCGGGCGGTTTCGGCACGGGCACGAGCCGGCAGGCGTCGCCGTACACGCTCGTGCAGACCGTGCGCGCGTGGTCGCCGTTCCTGATCCTGACGGCCGTCGTCACCGTGTGGAGCATCGCGCCGTTCAAGGCGCTGTTCGCCGCGAACGGCGCGCTCGCGTCGACCGTGCTGAAGTTCCATGTGGCGGGGCTCGACCAGCTCGTCGTGAAGACCGCGCCGATCGCCGCGACGCCGAAGGCGCTCGAAGCCGTGCTGAAGATCGATCTGGTGTCGGCGGTGGGCAGCGCGATCCTCGTGACCGCGCTGATCTCGATGGCGCTGTTGCGGATGAAGCCGCGCGACGCGCTCGTCACGTTCGGCGAAACGCTGAAGGAGCTGACGCGCCCGATCCTGTCGATCGGCCTCGTGCTCGCGTTCGCGTTCGTCGCGAACTATTCGGGGATGTCGTCGACGCTCGCGCTGATGCTGGCCGCGACCGGCGCCGCGTTCCCGTTCTTCTCGCCGTTCCTCGGCTGGCTCGGCGTGTTCCTGACCGGCTCGGACACGTCGTCGAACGCCCTGTTCTGCTCGCTGCAGCAGGCCACGGCCCATCAACTCGGCGTGCCCGAAACGCTCGCGGTGGCCGCGAACACGACGGGCGGCGTGACCGCGAAGATGATCTCGCCGCAGTCGATCGCGGTCGCGTGCGCGGCGACGGGCCTCGTCGGCAACGAGTCGGCGCTGTTCCGCTTCACGGTGCGGCACAGCCTGCTGTTCGCGGTGATTGTCGGCTTGATCACGCTAGTGCAGGCTTACGTGCTGCCGGGGATGGTGCCGTAAGCGGCACGCCGTCCCCAAAACAAAACCCCACGCCCGGAAGAGCGTGGGGTTTTTCATTTCGCCTGCCTATCGCCGACGACGGCCGACGACGGCCGACGAGCGGCTGCGCGATCAGCTGCCCTTCGCGATGCGATCCTCGATGTGCTGCGCACGGCTCGTCGACGACGGGTGCGAGCTCATCATCGAGCTCTGGCCGCCATCGAGCTTCGCGAGCTTCTGGAATGCGGTGACGAGGCCCTTCTGGCTCATGCCCTTCTGCTTCATCAGGTCGAACGAGTAGTCGTCCGCCGCGCTTTCCTGCGTCTGCGAGAACTGCGCGTTGATGAACTTCTCGGTGATGTCACCGAGCTGCGAGCTCGTCAGCGCCGCCACGCCCGGCGATGCCGCGCCGGCCGCGCTGCGCGCCGCGCTCACCGCGTACGCCGTCTGCATCGCCTTCTTCGAGTGACCCAGTGCGACGTGGCCCATTTCATGGCCGATCACGCCGCGCAGTTCGTCGTCGTTCATCATGTCCATCAGGCCGCTGTACACGCGCACGCAGCCGTTGCCCATCGCCCACGCGTTGACGTCCTTGGTCACGTACACCTTGTAGTTGACCTTCTGGCCGTTCAGCGTCATGTCGCCGAAGCCCTTCATCACCTTCGTCAGGCGCTTCGAATACGCGCTGTTCGCCGGCGCGATCTTCGATTCGGCGTCGCTGGACTTGCACGAGTCGTTCGACAGCGCGGCGATGTCCGAATCCGACAGCGTCGCTGCCTTGAACAGGTTCGTCCCCGCCGACGTCAGGCTGTTCGCGTCGAGGCTCTGTACCCCACCACACGCGCTCAACAGAAACGCCACGCCACACGCTGCCACCGCTTTCTTGAGTTGCATCCCGGATCCCTCGATAGTTGTATTTGGGAGCGGCGATTTTGCATAATCCGGCAGAAAATTACCAGATGTTTACATCCGATGACACCTTAATTACTCATAGGATTGATACGAAGCGGCGATTTTCGGCAGAATTGGCAATCAAAACCGAAGCAATCGCCGCGAGCGAGCGACGATCGGGAGGAAACCGGGCGCGCCGCTCAGGCCGCCTGGTCGCGGCGGCGCATCAGCCGCCGCGCGACCAGCATCGGCAGCCGCACCGCGAAGCCGGCGAAAAGCCGCAGGTGCATCCATACGAGCAGCGCGTTGTCGCGGCCGTAGTGGAAATGCGACACGCCGCCCTCGTGCCGGCCGAAATAGCGCACCGGCGCGTCGATGCGGATCGGACGCACACCGGCCCAGCACAGCCGCACGGCCGCTTCGGGATCGAAGTCGAAGCCGCGCATCCACGGCTGGCGCCGCATGATCGCGGCGAGCGGCGCGACCGGATACACGCGAAAGCCGTACAGCGAATCGCCGATCCCGGCCCACAGCGTCTCGAGGTCGGCCCAGGCGTTCGACAGCCGGCGCCCCTGCACGCGCAGCTGCGGCGCACTCGCGTCGAACTTCGGCACGCCGAGCACCATCGCATCGGGCGCGGCCTGCGACGCGGCCATGAAAGCGGGAATCAGGTCGGCCGGATGCTGGCCGTCGGAATCCATCGTCAGCACGTGCGTGAAGCCGCTCGCGGCAGCCGCGTCGAGCCCCGCGAGCACCGCGACGCCCTTGCCGCGATTCTCAGGCAGCACGATCACGCGCAACCCGGGATCGTGCTCGGCCATCGCCTGCAGCCGCTCGGTGCTGCCGTCGGTGCTGCCGTCGACGACGACCCACACCGGATTCCACTGCGCACGGGCATTGCGCACGGTCGTGTCGACCTTGGCGCCCGGGTTGTAGCTCGGAATCAGGACGAGATGGGTGGATGATGCGTGCAGCTTGGACATGGGAACGGCCGAATGCGAAGACAGGGATCCTGACAAAAGTTTATGACTTGCCGACGACCGGCGGCAGGCTTCGTCGACGCCGGTCGTATGCGGCGAAGGTCGTCGGATCGTGAAGTTCTCCCGCTTCACGACAGCCACTCCACCGCGTGACCCGCGCTGGCCTCGATCTCGACCAGCAGGTCGTCGCGGCATACGTCCGCATGGACGAAGAGCGGCCGCACGCCGGGGCCGGCCGCATCGCGCAGCGCACGATCGATCGCGGCAAGCGCCGCGGCATCGCCGGCATCGCGCACGTAGACGCGATAGCTCAGGTCGGCGAGCGAGAACGGGCCATGCCCCTGCCGCGCGGCCTGCTCGAGCACGGCGGCGAGGTTCGCGACCGTTTCGCGCGTTTGCGCGACGACGTCGCCGCGATGCACGGTGCGGTGCCCGACGATGCTCGCGGTGCCCGATACGAACAGCACCGGCGCGGCGTCGCCGTCCGTCCAGGCAGCTGCGCGCGCGAACGTCGGCGCACGCGGGCCGTACTGCGCCGGATAGTGATACGCGCTGACCTGGCGCGGGTTCTCGACCGGATCGGCCGGCGTGCGGCTCGCGAGGAAATGGATCGCGAGCGGCGCGACCGGCGCGACCGGCACGACCGAACCGAGCGCGCACGCGGCGGGTACGCCGCCCGTCAGTGCGCGGCGGCACGCGTCGAACGCGTGCTGACGGCCGATATTGAACTGACGATAGCGTTCGATCCCGAACTGCACGGCATTAATCGCCGGCACGGTGTTCCAGATGCGCAGCGGATGCGGCATGCCGAGCGTATCGAGCACGTCGAACAGCGTGCGGTATGCATCGCGCGTCGCACGTTCGAGCGGCGTGCCGCCGTCGCGCTGTGCGTCGTGTGCCTCGTGCACGACGATGCTGCCGAACACGAGCCCCGCCGTTTCGCTGTAGCGATAGTGCAGCGCGCCGCGCCGCTCGCTGCGCAGGTCGCGCGCATTGCATTGCCAGATTTCGCAGACGGCATCGCCCGGCGCGACGCCGGCGCCGAGCAGCGCCATCTGCACCGGCGCGACCGGCAGGTCGGGCGCCGCATCGGCCAGCATCCGCGCCGCCGTGTCGGCTTGCGATTCGGCCTGCGATCCTGCAGCGCCGATGCACGCCGCGCCCAACGCGCCCGGAAACGCGCGGTCGAATCCGTCGCCCCGCATGCGCGCATCGTGCAGCAGCGCGGCGAGCCGCGCATGACTCATCCGGACGAGCTGCAATGCGCGGTCGCCGCCGTGCGCGAGCGGCGCGCCCGATCGCGATGCGTCCGGCGCCGCTGCAGCCTGCCCGCGCGCGCTCGGCGCGGCGGCTGACGACAGGGAACACGGGCGCCGTTCGGCGTCGACTGGATGCACGGACACTTCGATTTCCTCACTATGCGGCGCCGGCCGCGCGACATCGCGACCAGCATCGCGTTGCGCGACGTCAGGCCGACGCCGCGCGTTTCGTCATGCGAGCCCGCCGTTGACGGACATCACCTGCCCCGTCACATAGGCGGCGGCGTCGGACACCAGATACGCGACCATCGCCGCGACTTCGTCGGGCCGGCCTGCGCGCTGCGCGGGCACGAGCTGCTTGATCCGTTCGGCGGGAAACGCCTGTTCGGCCATCGGCGATTCGATGATGCCGGGCGCGACCGCGTTCACGGTGATGCCGCGCGACGCGAGCTCCAGCGACAGCGATTTCGTCGCGCCGATCAGCCCCGCCTTCGCGGCCGCGTAATTGACCTGCCCGCGATTGCCGGTCACGCCGGCCACCGATGCGATGTTGACGATCCGCCCGCGTCGCGTGCGGATCATCGGCAGCAGCAGCGGCTGCGTGACGTTGAAAAAGCCGTTGAGCGTCACGTCGATCACGCTGTGCCACTGCCGGCGCGACATGCCGGCCATCGGCGCGTCGTCGTGAATGCCCGCGTTGTTGACGAGAATCTGCACCGGCGATTCGTCGGCGAGCGGCGCCAGCGCGGCGAGCGTCGCGTCGGCGTCGGTCACGTCGAACGCGATCGCGCGCGCGGTGCCGCCGGCCGCGACGATCTGCTGCGCGACCGCCTCTGCCTGCGCGAGATGGCGGTTCGCATGGACCCACACTTCATGGCCGGCCTGCGCGAGCGCCGCGCAGATCGCCTGCCCGAGTGCGCCGCTGCCGCCCGTCACGAGCGCGCGCATCGAATTGCTCCGTTCATCGCGTTCCACCTCGATCGACGCGGCGGCGCATCGTCTGCCGATCGCCTCCGCATGTCGTCATCACCCGCGCGCCGCGCCCGTGCGCGACGCCATTACCTACTTCGTGCGATGCGCGGCGACGTATGCGGCCAGCGCACCGAGCGTCGCAAAGATCTTCTGGTTATCCGGATTGTCCGAGCGCAGTTCGAAGCCGTATTTCTTCGAGATCAGCAGCGCGATTTCCAGGATGTCGATGGAGTCGAGCCCGAAACCTTCGCCGTAAAGCGGGGTCTCGGCCGTCACTGTTTCGAGCGGGACGTCTTCGAGATTCAGTTCGCCGATGATCAGCGTGGCGAGCTCTTGTTCCAGTGCGTTCATCATGCGTGCGAGCAGGCGGCCAATGGCAGCGGGAGGCGCCCGGAAACGGCAACCGTCGTGCACGCCCGGCGCGTGCAAATCTCCGTCCCTCCGGCGTCTGCCGGCGTCCCCGCCTGCGTTATTTGGGGATCGTTTGTAAAAGTTACGCGGATTCTAGACGATGGGTATCGGGCCGTATACGGGGAATGGTTACAGACTGGCGAGCCGGTGCCGCGGCCCGTTTCGTGACACGAATGCACGAGACGCTTGAGCCGCTTTGGATGGAAATGGACCGACCCCGCGAAACCGTTCGTCCGGTGCCATACAATCGGTTACAAAACCCGCACGCGCATGCCCCGAACACGCAATGCCGCGGCCCTAAAATGGGCGCACTCGACAACCCGCCGGGGCCCGGGTCCCGGCCGCCATTCGTATGATGTTTGAAGGCCCGGCCACCGCGTCCGGCCACGATCCGCCCGATGTCTCCAGTCATGCCGCATCCGTCGTTCCGCTCCGTTCCGGTTCGTCCGCCCGTCAGCCCCGGCCCTGCAACTGCAGCCGGACGCGGATGCCCGCACCGCACGCCCGGAGGCCGCCGATGAGCCGGCTGCCTTCCATCGCGCGCGGCGTCGCCGCGGTCGGCGCCGTGGCGGCCTACCAGGCCGGCGCGCATTACGCGGCCGCGACGCCCGGCGCGCACGGCTTCGGCCTCGCGATGGCGCTCGTGCCGCCGTTGCTGCTTGCGCTCGGCGCGGCGCTGCGCTCGCCGCGACGAGCATGGTTCGTGCCGGCGTGGCTGCTGGCCGCCGCCGCGCTGTGGGCCGCGCGCGCGCCGCTCGCGCAGCACTTCGAATGGGGCCTGTATCTGGAACACGCGAGCTTCAACGTCGCGATGGCGCTGCTGTTCGGCCGCACGCTCGCGGCCGGCGAGGTGCCGCTGTGCACGCGCTTCGCGGCGATGATCCACGGCGCGGTCACGCCGGCCGTCGCGCGCTACACGCGGCAGATCACGCTCGCGTGGACGCTGTTCTTCGTCGCGATCGCCGCCGTGTCGACGCTGCTGTTCGCGACCGCGCCGATCGTCACGTGGTCGACCTTCGCGAACTACCTGTCGCTGCCGCTCGTCGCCGTGATGTTCGCCGCCGAGCATGCGTGCCGGCGCTTCGCTCTGCCGCACGAGCCGCGGCCGCGGATGATCGAAGCGGTGCGCGCGTATCGCGCGACGACGCACGCGTCGCAGGCGTCACGATGAATTCACGGCCGGCGCGGCGCCGCAACGCGGCCGCGCCGGCCTTCGCTCCTGTTTTTACCGATTTATGCCGACTCACCCGCTGGTATTCCATTCGTCGCCGGACCAGACGATCGCCTGGCGCGACGGCGCGCCCGTCACCGTGCGCGCGTTCGTCGCCGACGTCGCGCGCGTGGCCGCCGCGCTGCCCGCCGGCGCTCACGTGTTCAACGTGTGCCGCGATCGCTACCGCTTCACGGTCAGCCTGTGCGCGGCGCTCGTGGCCGGCAAGGTCAGCCTGCTGCCGTCGACGCACACGCCGGAAATGGTCCGCCAGCTCGCGTCGTTCGCGCCCGATGCGTTCTGCCTGTACGACGCGCCCGACTGCGCGATCGACCTGCCGCGCTTCGCGTATCCCGACGCCGCTCCCGGCGAGCTCGCCGACGATGCGCCGTTCGCCGTGCCGCAGATCGATGCCGCGCGGATCATGGCCTACGTGTTCACGTCCGGCTCGACCGGCGCGCCGGTGCCGCACCGCAAGACCTGGGGCTTCCTGGTCGGCTGCGTGCGCGCGGCGGCCGACCGCCTCGGGCTGCTCGACGGCCGCGCGGCCACGCTGATCGGCACGGTGCCCGCGCAGCACATGTACGGCTTCGAATCGACGGTGCTGCTCGCGCTGATCGGCGGCCTCGCGTTCAGCAACCGCCAGCCGTTCTACCCGATCGACATTCGCGACGAACTCGACTCGATCCCGCAGCCGCGTGTGCTCGTCACGTCGCCGATCCACCTGCGCGCGCTGCTGTCGGCCGGCCATGCGCTGCCGCGCGCGGCGCTCGTGCTGTCGGCCACCGCGCCGCTATCGGAGAAGCTCGCGGGCGAAGCCGAGGCCGCGCTCGACGCGCCGCTCATCGAGATCTACGGCAGCACCGAGACCGGCCAGATCGCAACCCGCCGCACGTCGCAAGGCGCGGTGTGGCAATTGTTCCCGGGCATCCGGCTCGACGCGCGCGACGAGCCGGCATGCGACGGCGCAGGTGACGACGGCGGGCCGACCGTCTGGGTGTCGGGCGGGCACGTCGAGGCGCCCGTGCCGATGGGCGATGCGCTCGAACTGCTCGGCGACGGCCGCTTCCTGCTGCACGGCCGCAAGGCCGATCTCGTCAACATCGCCGGCAAGCGCACGTCGCTCGCGTACCTGAACCATCAGCTCAACGCGATTCCGGAGGTGGTCGACGGCGTGTTCTTCATGCCCGACGAAGCCGCCGCCGCGCACGACGATACGAGCCTCGAACCGGTCACGCGCCTCGTCGCGCTAGTCGTCGCGCCGACGCTCGCCGCCGCCGATCTGCAGCGCGCGCTGCGCGAGCGGATCGATCCCGCGTTCATGCCGCGCCCGCTCGTATTCGTCGATGCGCTGCCGCGTAACGAAACGGGCAAGCTGCCGCGCGACGTGCTGGCTGCGCTCATTGCACGACACACGCGTGCCGTGGCCGCATCGCGGCCCGCGCACGACGCGGCCGGCGCGCCCGCGCTCGCGTTCACGATTCCCGCCGACCATCCGGCGCTGCCCGGCCACTTCCCCGGCCATCCGGTCGTGCCGGGCGTCGTACTGCTCGATCACGCGATCCACGCGATCGGCGCGGCGCTGAACCGCCCGCTGCACGCATGGCGGCTCGGCTCCGCGAAATTCCTGAGCCCGGTCGCACCGGGCGAACCGCTCGATGTCGCGTTCGACGCCGCAGCCAGCGGCGCGATCCGCTTCACGCTGCGCGCCGGGTCGCGCGATGTCGCGACCGGCGTGCTGTCCGCGCCGCCGGCCGCGCAGGATGGCGCGCAGCCATGAAACGCACCGCGTGGGCCGAGCGCCAGGAACGCAGCAACGCGGGATTGCTGCGCGCGATGACGTGGATTTCGCTGCGCTTCGGACGGCAGCGCGCGCGTATCGTGCTGCATCTGATCGCGACGTATTTCGTGCTGTTCTCGCCGGCCGCGTGCGCGGCGTCGCGCGACTACCTGCGTCGCGTGCTCGGCAGGCCCGCGCGCTGGCGCGACGTGTACCGGCACGTGTTCACGTTCGCGGCGACGATCCACGATCGCATCTACCTGATGAACGAGCGCTTCGACCTGTTCGACATCCGGCTGCACGGCCAGACGCTCGTCGACGATGCGCTCGCGGGCGGACGCGGTGCGTTCCTGATGGGCGCGCACCTCGGCAGCTTCGAGGTCATGCGCGCGATCGGCCGCACGCACCCGGACCTGCGCGTCGTCGTCACGATGTACGAGAAGAACGCGCGCAAGATCAACGCGACGCTCGCCGCGGTGAATCCCGCCGCGACGCCGGAAGTGATCGCGCTCGGGCAGGTCGACTCGATGCTGAAGGTGCGCGAGCGCCTCGATGCGAACTGCATGATCGGCATGCTCGCCGACCGCACGCTGCTCGACGACGCGGCCGCGTCGCTGCGACGGCTGCCGCTGCTCGGCGCACCGGCCGCGTTCCCGCTCGGCCCGCTCTACATGGCCGCGATGCTGCGGCGCCCGGTGATCTTCATGACCGGCCTCTATCGCGACGGCAATCGCTATGACGTGCACTTCGAGACGCTCGCCGATTTCTCCGACGTGCGGCGCGACGCGCGCGCGGCGGCCGTCGACGCGGCACTCGAGCGCTACGTCGCGCTGCTCGACAAGTATTGCCGCGCGGCGCCGTACAACTGGTTCAACTATTTCGATTTCTGGCAAGTCGGCGAAACCGCGACCGCCCGCAGCGACACTGCGCACGCCGCTGCCGACCTGCCCGCCACGAGGGATTCCGACGCATGATCGCCGTTCGCCGCTTCCTGTTCCCGTTCGCGTTGCCCCGTGTCGCCCGCTGGCTCACCGCGACCACCGCCGCGGTCACCGCCGCGATCGCGCTGGCCGCGCCCGCGCAGGCGGCCGACACCGGGTCGGCCTGGAACCTCGACCGGCTGATGTCGACGCTCGCGCAGCACAAGTCCGGACGCGCGACGTTCACCGAGACAAAGTACCTGTCGATCGCCACGCAGCCGGTCGAATCGTCCGGCGAACTCGTGTTCGTCGCGCCCGATCATCTGGAAAAGCACACGCTGAACCCGAAGCCCGAACACCTCGTCGTCGACGGCGACATGCTCACCGTCGAGCGCAACAACCGCAAGTACACGCTCGCGCTCGCGCGCTATCCGGAACTCGGCGCGTTCATCGACAGCATCCGCGCGACGCTCGCCGGCAACCGCTTCGCGCTCGAACAGGTGTACAAGGTCGCGCTCGCCGGGCGCGGCGACGACTGGACGCTGACGCTCACGCCGCTCGATTCGCGGATGCTGAAGGTGATCAGCACGATCACGCTCGACGGCACGCGCGACGTATTGCGCAGCGTCGCGATCCGGCAGGCCGACGGCGATCATTCGGTGATGCGCCTGCAACCCGTTCCCGCGAATCCGAACTGATGGACCAACGCACGCGCCCTTCATCGTCACCCGTCACCGGCCGCCTGCACGCGTTGCGGCAGCGCGCGGTGCTCGTGTGGCTGCTCGCGCTCGTCGCATGCGGCGTCGCGATCGGCCGCGCGCACTTCACGGCCGACCTGTCCGCGTTCCTGCCAAACTCGCCGAGCGCCGGGCAGCGCGTGCTCGTCGACCAGTTGCGCGACGGCATCGTGTCGCGGCTGATCCTCGTCGCGATCGACGGCGGCGATGCAAGTACGCGCGCCGCGCTGTCGCGGCGCATCGCCGGCACGCTGCGCACCGATCCGCAGTTCGCGGCGGTTAACAACGGCGAAGCCGCGAACGACACGCGCGACCGGCAGTTCGTCTTCGATCACCGCTACCTGCTGAGCCCGGCCGTCACGCCGCAACGCTTCAGCGCCGACGGCCTGCACCAGGCGCTCGGCGACAGCCTCGACCTGCTGAGCTCGTCGGCCGGCCTCATGGCCAAGGCGATGCTGCCGCGCGACCCGACCGGCGAAGTCGCCGCGCTCGTCGACCAGCTCGACAGCGCGGCGCAACCGGCGAGCCGCGACGGCGTGTGGGCGTCGCGCGACGGCACGCGCGCGGTGCTCGTCGTGCAGACGGCCGCGGCCGGCTCCGATACCGACGCGCAGGCGCGCGCGATCGACACGGTGCGCCGCACATTCGCCGCCGCTACGCAGGCCGTGCCGAACGCGGCCGCGACCACGCTCGCGATGACGGGCCCCGGCGTGTTCTCGGTCGACATGCGCGACACGATCCGGCACGACGTCGAGCGACTGTCGACGGCGAGCGTCGTGTTGATCGTCGCGCTGCTGCTGACGCTGTACCGCTCGCCGCGCACGCTCGCGCTCGGGTTGCTGCCGGTGCTGACGGGCGTCGCGGCCGGGATCGCGGCGGTCAGCGTCGCATTCGGCACGGTCCACGGGCTGACGCTCGGCTTCGGCACGACGCTGATCGGCGAAGCCGTCGATTACTCGATCTACCTGTTCGTGCAATCGGCGCAGGCCGGCCCGCGCGGTGCCGCACGCCCGGCCGATGCGACGCGCGCATGGCTCGCCGCGTACTGGCCGACGGTCCGGCTCGGCGTGCTGACGTCCGTGTGCGGGTTCGCGTCGATGCTGTTCTCCGGATTCCCGGGCCTCGTGCAGCTCGGGTTGTATTCGATCGCCGGGCTGACGGCCGCCGCGCTCGTCACGCGCTTCGTGCTGCCGCACCTGCGCGGCGAGCATGTCGCGATCCGCGACGTGTCGCGCGTCGGCGCCGTGCTCGCGCGCGCGGCCGATGCCGCGCCGCGGCTGCGCTGGCCGCTCGCCGTACTGGTGGTGGCCGCGTGCGCGACGCTCGTGCTGCATCGCGACGGCCTGTGGAGCCGAGAACTCGCCTCGCTCAGCCCCGTGCCGGCGCGCGCGCAGGCGCTCGACGCGCGGCTGCGCGCCGATGTCGGTGCGCCCGACGTACGCTACCTCGTCGTGATTTCCGCGCCGACCGAGCAGGCCGCGCTCGAAGGCGCCGAAAAGGTCGCCGCGCAACTGCAGCCGCTCGTCGACCGGGGCGCGCTCGCGGGTTTCGAAAGCCCCGCGCGCTACCTGCCGAGCGACGCCGCGCAGCGCGCGCGCCAGGCGAGCCTGCCCGATGCGGACGTGCTCGCCGCGCGGATGCGCGACGCCGTCGCGAACCAGACGATCGCGGTGAAACCCGGCCTGTTCGCACCATTTATCGCCGATGTCGAAGCCGCCCGCCACGCGCCGCTGCTGACACGCGCGGCGTTGCGCGGCACGTCGATGGCGCTCGCGGTCGATGCGCTGCTGACCGAACGCGAGGGGCGCTGGAGCGCGATGCTGCCGCTGCGCGCGCCGGACGCCGCACGCACGGCGCAATCGGCGCAAGGGTTCGACGCAACGCCGATACGCGCGGCCGTCGCGCAAGCGGGCGTGCCCGATGCGCTGTTCGTCGACATGAAGGCCGAAGCCGATCGCCTGTACGTGAGCTACGTGCACGAGGACATCCGGCTGTCGCTCGCGGGTTTCGCGGCGATCGCCGTGCTGCTGCTGATCGCGCTGCGTTCGCCGCGCCGTACCGTGCGCGCGCTCGCGCCGCTCGTCGCGGCCGTGCTGGTCGTGACGGCCGGCTTCGCGCTCGCCGGCGTGCAACTGACGATCCTGCACCTCGTCGGCATGCTGCTGATCGTCGCGGTCGGTTCGAACTACGCGCTGTTCTTCTGCAAGCGCGACGACGCGCAGCCCGTCACGCCGTATACGCTCGTGTCGCTGCTGATCGCGAACCTCGCGACGGTCGCAGGCTTCGGGCTGCTGGCGCTGTCGCACGTGCCGCTGCTCGAAACCTTCGGGCTGACTGTCGGCCCCGGCGCGATGCTCGCGCTCGCATTCGCGGCGATACTCGCGCCACGCGCCGCGGCGGCCGGCGATCGTCGTCAACGGAGCCTGACATGAACGCACCGTCGTCCGTTCCGCCTCGACAGCCCGGCCAATCCGGCGCGCGCCGCTGGAAGCCGACGCCGCTGATCGCGGGCACGGCCGCGCTGCACGCGGGCGCGGCCGCCACCGTCGTCGCGCAGCCGGCAGCATGGCCGTGGGCCGTCGGCGGCGTGGTCGCGTCGCATCTCGCGCTGACGGCAGCCGGCCTGTGGCCGCGCAGCACGCTGCTCGGCCCGAACTGGACGCGCCTGCCGGCCGACGCCGGCCGCCGGATCGCGCTGACGATCGACGACGGCCCGGACCCGGATGTCACGCCGCGCGTGCTCGACCTGCTCGACCGTTACGACGCGCGTGCGACGTTCTTCTGCATCGGCGATCTCGCGCGCCGTCATCCGCAATGGGTCGAAGCGATCGTCGCACGCGGTCACGCGGTCGAGAATCACAGCCAGCGGCACCGGCATACATTCTCGCTGTCGGGGCCCGCCGCGCTGCGGCGCGAGATCGCGGCCGCGCAGCAGACGCTGACCGAGATCGCCGGCACGCGCCCGCTGTTCTTCCGCGCGCCGGCCGGCCTGCGCAATCCGTTTCTCGAACCGGTGCTGTGCGAACTCGGCCTGCAGCTTGCGAGCTGGACGCGGCGCGGCTTCGACACGCGCGCGTACGACGCCGCGACCGTCACGCGCCGCCTGCTGCACGGCCTCGCGCCGCGCGACATCCTGCTCGTGCACGACGGTCACGCGGCACGTGACGCGCGCGGCGAGCCGGTCGTGCTCGACGTACTGCAAGCGGTGCTGCGCGCAGCCGCCGATGCGCAACTGCACTGGACCACGCTGCGCGCGGCGCTCGCGCCCGAACCGCCCGGCCAGCCGGGCGTTCCGGCACCCCCGTTTGATAAAATCTGAACGCGAACGGTGCGCCTGCCAGCCTTGCTGCGGCGCCCGTTCCGGCCACCGGATGCGACCCTCGTGAAACCTCTCCTGCTCTCGCACTTCACCGCCACCAGCTGCATCGGCCGCGGCCTCGATGCGACCCTCGACGCGCTGCGCGACGCGCGCGGCGGGCTCGCGCCGTGCGACTTCGAGCGCGCGGATCTCGACACGTGGATCGGCGCGGTGGACGGTGTCGACGAGCAACCCGTGCGCGCGGACCTCGCCGACTTCGAATGCCGCAACAATCGCCTCGCGCAGCTGGCCCTCACGCAGGACGGCTTCGATGCCCGCGTCGCGGCGGCCGTGGCGCGCTACGGCGCAGCGCGCGTCGGCGTGTTCGTCGGCACGAGCACGGCCGGCATCCTCGAGACCGAACGCGCGTACCAGCATCGAGATTCGGCGAGCGGCGCGCTGCCCGCCGACTTCCACTATGCGAACACGCACAACCCGTATTCGGCGGCCGCGTTCGTGCGCACGTATTTCGCGCTGCGCGGGCCGGCGATGGCGATCTCGTCCGCGTGCTCGTCCGGCGCGAAGGTATTCGGCTCCGCGCGCCGCATGATCGAGGCCGGGTTGATCGACGCGGCCGTGGTCGGCGGCGTCGATTCGCTGTGCCTGACGACACTGTACGGCTTCAACTCGCTCGAACTGCTGTCGCGCCTGCCGTGCCGGCCGTTCGACGTTGCGCGCGACGGCATCTCGATCGGCGAGGCCGCGGCATTCGCGCTCGTCGAACGCGTGCCCGAACCGCCCGCCGCGCTCGACGGCAACACGATCCTGCTGCTCGGCATCGGCGAATCGAGCGACGCGCACCACATGTCGTCGCCGCATCCGGACGGGCTCGGCGCGCGCGTCGCGATCGAGCAGGCACTCGCGTCCGCCGGCCTCGACGCGAACGACATCGATTACGTGAACCTGCACGGCACCGCGACGCCGAGCAACGATGCGGCCGAAAGCCGCGCGGTCGGCGCGCTGCTCGCGAGCACGCCGTGCAGCTCGACGAAGGGCGCGACCGGCCACACGCTCGGCGCGGCCGGCGCGCTCGAAGCGGTCGTCGCCGCGCTCGCGCTGCGCGAGCAGTTCGTGCCGGCCGGCGTCAACACGACGCAGCCCGACCCGGCGCTGGCCGCCGACTACGTGCTCGCGAGTCGCGATATGCGCGTGCGCACCGTGCTTTCCAATTCGTTCGGCTTCGGCGGCACGAATTGCAGCCTGATCCTCGGCCGCGCCGGCCACGTACGCCGTTGAGGCCCGACATGACGCTCACCGCCTTCATCGAAAGCATCGGCCTCGTCGGGCCGGGATTGAACGACTGGCCGCACGCGGCCGACGTGCTCGCCGGCCGCGCGACCTATGCGAGCGAACGCACCGTGCTGCCGCCGCCGGCCGGCCTGCCGTCGGCCGAGCGGCGCCGCACGGGCCCCGTCGTGCGCGTCGCGCTCGCGGTCGGCCACGAAGCGGTCGCCGCGAGCGGACGCGATGCGGCCACGCTCGCGACCGTGTTCAGTGCGTCCGGCGGCGACGGCCAGAACTGCCACGCGATCTGCGAAACCCTCGCCGGCGACGATCGCCAGCTGTCGCCTACGCGCTTCCACAACTCCGTGCACAACGCGCCGGCCGGCTACTGGAGCATCGCGACCCGCGCGATGGCGACGTCGAACGTGCTGTGCGCGCACGACGGCAGCTTTGCCGCGGGCCTGCTCGAGAGCCTGTGCCAGGTCGCGGTCGATCGCATGCCGACCCTGCTGATCGCGTACGACACCGACTATCCGGAACCGCTGCACACGGTGCGGCCGATCGACGACGCATTCGGCGTCGCGCTCGTGTTCGCGCCCGAAGCGAGCGAGCGCGCGCTCGCCCGCATCGACGTGCAGCTCACCGACGCGCCTGCCACGACGCTCGCGATTGCCGAACTCGACGCACTGCGTGCCGGCAATCCGGCCGCGCGCGTGCTGCCGCTGCTCGATGCGCTGGCCGCACGGCGTTCGACGCGCGTCGTGCTCGACTACCTGGCCGATACGCGCGTCCAGGTCGACGTCGCGATGCCGGGCGCCTTTGCGGAGTGCCCGTGATGGCCGCAACGATCGCGTTGACGCCGCCGCTCGACCACGCATGGATCGCCGCGCATATTCCGCACGGCGGCACGATGTGCGTGCTCGATACGGTCGATGCGTGGGACGCCCAACGCATCCGTTGCACCGCGACGAGCCACCGCGACCCGCATAACCCGCTGCGCTCGCACGGCCGGCTCGCGTCGGTCTGCGGCATCGAATACGCGGCGCAGGCGATGGCCGTGCACGGCGCGCTGCTCGGTGCGCAGGAAGAACGTCCGCGCGTCGGCTATCTGGCGAGCGTGCGCAACGTCGACGCGTTCGTCGACCGGCTCGACACGTTCGACCTGCCGCTCACCGTCGACGCGGAACGCATGAGCGGCGACGGCCGCTCGGTGCTGTACGGCTTCGCGCTGCGCTGCGGCGATCGCGTGCTGCTGACCGGCCGCGCCGTGGTGATGCTCGACGCATCGGCGGCCGGCACGTATGCCCCGCCGCCAGCCGGCAATTCGAATCCTCGATGAAGAGACTTATACAAGGAAACCAGGTCGTGAAAGTTCGTCAGTTCATTGGCACCGTACTCGTTCTGGCGCTGATCAGCCCGATCGCGCATGCGGACATGTCGGAAGTGAAGCAGGACATCAAGCGCGATTCGAAGGAAGCCGCGCACAAGACGGGCGACGCTGCACGCAGCTTCGGCCACGCAACCGCGAGCGCCGCGAAGGCGGTCGGGCACGGAGTCGCCCACGCGTCGCGCGAAGGCTGGGATGCCACCAAGCGCACGACGAAGCGGATCTTCCACAAGAACGACTCGGGCGAGTCGGGTGGCAAGAGCGAAAAGAGCAATTGATCACGCGCATCGCGCGCATCACCGACTGCATGCGCGCGATGCGTGACCGTCCGTCAATCGTGACGCCGCGTTACCACGGCGTCGCGGCCGTCAACGTGCGCCGCGCATGCGGCGTGCCGGCCTCGCCGTCCTGCGCGCGAAGCACTTGCCGTACGCGACGAACCAGCAGTCGCGATGATCGAAGTTCCGCAGCAACCGCGCGCGGCGCCGCTCCAGCCAGTGGAGCGAGATCGCCATCGTCAGCGCGACGGCCAGTGCCGAGCCGCCGATCAAGAGTCCCATCCAGGTGTCACCCATGCCTTCTCCGGAATGCGAGGCCGAAGCGGCGCGCCTGCCGCCGCTCCGGCACTGGATACAGCGGAACGCGGCCCGGCACGTGCGCGAACGCGGTCCGGGCCGCCGCGCGTCAGTGCATGTGCTGGCCGCCGTTGATCGCGATGTTGGAGCCCGTCACGAAGCCTGCCTCGTCCGAGCACAGGTAGGCGACCAGCGCCGCGACTTCCTCGGGCTTGCCGAGCCGCCCCGCCGGAATCTGCGGGAGGATCTTCGTGTCGAGGATGTCCTGCGGGATCGCCGTGACCATCTTCGTCGCGAGGTAGCCCGGCGACACCGTGTTCACCGTCACGCCCTTGCGCGCGACCTCGAGCGCGAGCGATTTGGTGAACCCGTGCATGCCGGCCTTCGCGGCCGCATAGTTGGTCTGGCCGACCGAACCCTTCGAGCCGTTCACCGAAGAGATGTTGACGATGCGACCCCAGCCGCGCTCGACCATGCCTTCGCAGACAGGCTTCGTCATGTTGAACACGGAATCGAGGTTCGTGCGGATCACGGCGTCCCAGTTCACCTTGTCGAGCTTGCGCAGCGTCATGTCGCGCGTGATGCCCGCGTTGTTCACGAGAATGTCGACCGGGCCGACGTCCCGCACGATCTTCTCGATGCATTGCTGGCACGAATCGTGATCGGCCACGTCCACCGGGTACGCATGGAACTCTCGGCCCGCCGCCTGCATCTCGGTCAGCCAGCGGTCGGCGCCGGTGTTGTTCGGCGAATACGTGACGACTACCCGGTGGCCCGCGTCGTTCAACCTGATGCTGACTGCTTCGCCGAGACCGCCCATTCCACCTGTCACAACTGCAATTCGCTTAGTCATCCTATAAATTACCGACAAAAAAGTAATCGATGAATGCGGGGCGACGGCATCGCACATGCTGCCGCCCCACCGCTTCGATGCGCAGCGGCCCGCGTCGCAGGCGCGGCACGCACCGGAACATCGCGCTTGTTGTTGGCTGCTTGTCGTGCGCGAAAACCGCTTCACGCGGATGCTGCGCGGGCCGGCGCCGCATCCGCGCGATGTTTTCAGACCCGGCTCAGACGCGCTCGACCGCGAGCGCGACGCCCATCCCGCCGCCGATGCACAGCGACGCCAGCCCGCGCTTCGCATCGCGCTTGGCCATCTCGTGCAGCAGCGTCACCAGGATCCGGCAGCCCGACGCACCGATCG